>JAHFNY010000026.1 GCA_023267075.1 Candidatus Vogelbacteria bacterium | reverse complement strand
CGCAAAATCTATATTGTGCGACGTATACTTCCTCGGGAAAGTAGACTCCCCTCTAGTCTCTAGAACTAAAAACCATCCCTGACAACGGGGATGGTTTTTAGTTTATCTTACTCCTCTACTCTCCTAACTGCCGGGAGAAAAATTATTTCCCTCTCCCCCGATTTACCTCGTTTATTAAAATTTAAGGTTAATTTTACTCCTTGACCATATTTATAAATATGTGTTATTATATAGTTGCATTATTTTTAGATTTTTATTAGTATGTATCCACTATGGCACATAGGAAAGCGGGCGGAACCGCTAGAAATCTCCGCGACTCCCAACCCAAATATTTGGGGACCAAACTCCACGATGGTGAAGCGGCTTTTATTGGTAATGTTATCGTCCGCCAGCGTGGGACCAAAATCATTGCCGGCAAGAATGTTAAAACCGGTAAGGATCATACCCTCTTCGCGATGAAGGATGGAGTAGTTAAATTTTCTAACAAACGTAAAACAAGCTTTAACGGCCAGACTAAAATAATGACCGTGGCCAGTATCCTCCCCGCTTAACTATTTATCTTCGCCAATTATTAAAATCGTGAAGTCTACTGCCCGCTTGCCCAAGCGGGCTTTCGCTTGATGGAAACCGGTAGTCTTGAGAGATCCAGTCAAAATAATCGCTTCTGGTTTAAGAATAAGATTTTTCTCCCGTTTAATGGCCGCCACCACATCTTCCGCGTGGAGCGCGGCAAAGAGGTGTGTCTCCTTCCCCGCTTCACTCTTAGGCGCGCGGCCGCGTAGGGTAATGGTGGCACCAGCTAAAGTCTCACTCGCCTGCTCGGCTAGCGCCTCTTCCATTTGGGCTGAACCGGCCTCCCCTGCCAAGCGCTCCTTAACCTGTTTTAAAGCGGCTGGCGTTGCCAGCGTGGCTTGCCCCGCCGGAATTAGCACACTCCGGCCAAAGCCGGGTGCAACCTCTTTAACCTCACCGCGGCGGCCCAGCCGCGGCACATCTTTAAGCAAAATCACTTTCATATTTTTATTTAACTTGATTCTGCAAGATCTGAATCGCTTTAGCAAGTTGGGGGTCAAGCCCCTTCGCTCGGTCATCGTCGGTTAGGGGCACCACCACTTGCGGGGTTAAGCCATTGTGCGAGATAGACACACCATTGGGCGTGAGCCATTTGGCAATCGTTACTTTAAGCGAGGATTGGCCGTCAATATCAATTAGTTCTTGGACCGAGCCTTTACCAAAGGTCTTCTCCCCCACCAGGGGACCCTTACCATACTCAGACAAGGCACCGGCCAAAATCTCGGCGGCGGAAGCACTCCCCCCATCCACCAAGATCGCTAACTTCAGTTTATCGGTGAAAAGATTATAGCCAGAACTGCGATAAACTTTATCTTCCGACTTGCCACCGTGATACTCCTTCACCACCACTTTACCTTCCGGCAAGAACCAACTGGCAATATCCACCGCCGCTTCCAAATAACCACCCGGATTACCTCGTAGATCAATGATCATTTTATCGGTCCCCGCTCCAATAAACTCGCGTAAGGCCGAACGGAAAGCATTGGGCGCCGGCTCGGAGAAATTATATAAGTGGATAATGAAAACACCATCTTTAGTCTCGGTCTTAACTGAGGGAATATTTATGACCGCCCGGGTAATACTGACAGTGAACGGCTCCCGACCCGTCCGACCGACTAAAAGTTTAACTACTGTCCCCGGCTCCCCTCTGATTAATTGGACCACTTTATCGACTGACAAAGTGTCGGTTAGTTGATCATTAACCTTTAAAATTTGATCACCCGGACGCATTCCGGCGCGCGCTGACGGCGTATCCGGTAAAGCGGAAATTGCCGTGACCACATTATTTTTAATCCCTAGTTCCATTCCCACACCGCCAAAGTTACCGCGAATATCGGACTCAAAGTTCTGTTTTTGTTCTGGCGGTAAGAAAACGGTGTAAGGGTCGCCTAGAGAACTGACAAGACCAGAGACAGCGCCCCAGACCTTTTCTTGGTTACTCACCGTACTGGCAATAGCCGTACTAGTGCTATTACCGTTAACAAATTTATTATTTAAAATCCCCCAAGTCTTCCAGAAAATGGAGAAGTCTACATCACTGGGCTCACCAGTCGCCAAATTGGTCACACCAGTAATGGGCGCCGTTGTTACCGTAACGCTCCGGCCATACCAGACCCCGGCGCCGAAGGCGCCGGCGAGCGCAGCCAAAAAAATAAGCCCGATCCCGACCTTAGCCAAAAGTTTGTTATCTGCCATTTATTTTATTATACTGTAATAATAAAGCTAAAGCAAAATGACCCGGAAATTAAAGTATAAAGATATCACTTGGCTTGATCTCGCCTCCCCCACCAAAGACGAGGTGGATGAAGTGGTGAAAGCCTATAATCTCCACGCCTTGATTGGTGAGGAATTAGCTGGACCCTCCGTCCGGTCTAAAGTAGACGTCTATGATGACTTCCTCTATCTCATTCTCCACTTTCCCTCTTGTGAAGTATGCTATGGAAAAAAAGATGACGGCGAGACGGACGGGACACAAGAAGTGGACTTCATCATTGGCAAGGACTTCTTGATCACTACTCATTATGAGCCGATTGAATCAGTGAGCGAGTTTGCTGAGATTTTTGAAAGTCAATTAGAATTTGGCCGACCGGGTAAAGAGCTCCACGCTGGCCACCTCTTCTACGCGGTGATTAAGCAAATTTATCGCGGTTTGGAGGAAGGTCTCCAATTTCTTAATCATAAATTGAAAACGACCGAGAAAAGCATTTTCTCCGGTAAAGAAAAGCAAATGGTTGGCGTACTAGCCGAGATCAATCGCAATCTACTGGACTTCCAATGGTCGCTCAAGACCCATAAAGAAGTTTTGACTTCCTTAGACTTGGCGGGTCGCGACTTCTTTGGCGAGAAGTTTTCCTACTTCCTCCATGCCATTAGCGGTGAGTATGAGAAAATCTGGAATATGCTCCAATCCAATCGCGAGACCTTCTCGGAACTCCGCCAAA
>JAHFNY010000003.1 GCA_023267075.1 Candidatus Vogelbacteria bacterium | reverse complement strand
AAAACCAATGAATAATAATTCTATTCTCCACACTATTGCTCCCGGTACCGCCGATAAATTAAACGTAATTATTGAGATCCCGAAGATGTCGCGGATCAAATATGAACTGGATAAAGAAACCGGATTGGTCCACGTCGATCGCGTCCTTTTCTCTCCCATGCATTATCCCACCAATTACGGCTTTGTCCCGCAAACTTTGTGGGAAGATGGTGATCCTTTAGATGTGCTTGTCATGAGTCACGAGCCGTTTTTCCCCGGTTGTCTTGTGGCCGCTCGAGCCATTGGTGTCTTAATGATGACCGACGGAGGCGAATCTGATGCCAAAATCTTAGCGGTACCAGTGAAAGATCCACGCTATAAGACCGTCAATAATATCAGCGACCTTGATCCTCATACTTTAGAGGAAATCCGCCATTTCTTCAGCGTCTATAAAGACTTGGAGGAAAAGGAGGTGGTGGTAGGGAAATGGGAAGATAAAACCGCTGCCGCCCGCGATGTCGCCAAGGCAATTGACGCTTATAAAAAATAAGTTTAAGCTTAAAATATTATGACTACCAAACAACTTTTCACGGGGTTAGTAACGACCAGTCTCGTTCTTACTCCAGTTATGGTTCCAGTTTTAGCTTTAGCCGAAGATAATAACTCAAGCACTACCCCTAGTTCCTTCCAACAAATTAGGGAAGAATACCGTCAGAAAGTGGAAGAGATTAGAAGCAATATTAAGGACACTAAAGAGGATCGCCATGATGATCTTAAAAATGCTACCAATACTGACGATCGCTTAAAAATCCGCGACGAGGCCCGACTAAAAATCCGTGATCTACGAGAACAGCGCATTGGCGCTTTAGCTGATAAATTCGTTGCTCGCTTCACTGCCGCTCTCGCTCGAGAAAGTCGTTTTATCACTCGGATTCAATTTATTCTTGATCAACGAGCTACTTCTTCTAATCCCGTAACTAATGCCAGCCAAATTGAGACCAAACTTGGGGAAGCAAAAACGATGATTGACTCCACTCAAGTCTTAGTCAACAATTTACCCAATCAAATTAGCCTTATTGTGGCAAGTAGCACCGCTTCTACCACCGTCCCTGCCCAGTTTAAAGCGGTTCACGAGGCTGTTTCTACCATCATTCAAGATATTAAAGATATTCACGTCAAATTAGTCGAAGCCATTAAACTTATTTAAGTAATAAATAATATGGATAATCTCTCAACTGAAAAAGAGCCTAAGGGTCCGATTCTTGGTATTATTGTCATCATTCTCCTGCTCATTGTGGGCGGCGTCTATATCTTCCTAAATCAGAAAAATGCCTCATTAAGCGGTGAGATGACCGCCACCACTCCCCCTTCTGATATAGACTTAGGACCAGAGAGCACCTCCACTGAGGCTACTGCTGTTAAACAAGAGATTAACGCGACTAATTTAAACAACCTTGATGCCGGTGTAAACGACATTCAAACCGAGCTCAACACTTCCGCCCAGTAAAAATCAGATAAATAGGAAACAAAAAACCCAATTTGCCAAAATTGGGTTTTTTGTTTATTCTAGCCAAACATGATCAAAGTAGAGAAGAAAAATTTGTCAGAGTCGCGGGTAGAGCTTAAAGGTGAGGTCCCAACCGAGCAATTTATGAGTTATCGCCCAGCGGCGCTTAAAGAATTGGGTCAGAAGGTAACTCTTAAAGGCTTCCGCCCCGGCCAAGCGCCGGAGAAATTGCTGGTGGAAACAATTGGTGAAGGCAAAGTACTCACCACGATGGCAGAATTAGCTTTCCGCCAAGTTTACCCGGAGATACTTAAAGAAGAGAAGGTTGACGCTCTTGGCCAACCAGAAATTAGTCTTACCAAACTGGCTGTCGATAATCCTCTTGGTTTTACTATCATCACCGCTATTTATCCGGAAGTTAAACTACCGGATTATAAAAAGTTGGCCGGTAAAATTACGGCCAATCCTCTAGTAGTAGAAGAGGTAAAAGCCGAGGAGGTAGAAAAAATCATTAAAGAATTAGAAGAGCAGAACATTGCCAATCCGGAAGTGAAGAAAGAAGACTGGCCCGAGAAAATCAAAAATAATTTAAAATTAGAAAAAGAATATGGCGCTAAAGAAAAGCGGCGTTTAGAAATTATGCAGGCCATCACCAGTGCGATGACTTTAGATTTACCCTCAATCATAATCGAGGGCGAATTAGAGAAGATGCTCGCTGAATTTAAACACAATACTGCTCACTTTGGCATCAAGTTTGATGACTACTTAAAACATCTAAAGAAAACGGAAGCTGATTTAAAGGCTGACTGGCGCGACCAAGCCCTGGAGCGGGCTAAATTTGGTTTAATCTTCAGCGAGATTGCTAAACAAGAAAATTTAAAAACTATGAACGAGATTTGGCAGCTACTTGAAGGCGAGAGTAAAAAGGAGTAAAATCAAAATCTATGTTAATTCCCACAGTTATTGAGAAGTCTCAATTTGGCGAGCGGGCCTATGATATTTATTCCCGTCTCTTAAAGGAGCGGATTATCTTTTTGGGTGGCCCAATTGATGATCACACCGCCAATTTAGTCATTGCCCAACTCTTATTCTTGGAGTCAGAAGATCCTAAGAAGGATATTACCCTTTACATCAACTCACCCGGTGGTTCAGTGACCGCCGGTCTTGCTATTTTAGACACCATGAATCACGTTAAGCCTGATGTTTCTACTGTATGTGTGGGTATCGCCGCCTCCGCCGCGGCCGTAATCCTTTCAGCCGGGACTAAAAATAAGCGCTTTTGCCTCCCTAATTCAGAAGTAATGATCCACCAAGTAATGGGCGGGGTAGAAGGTCAGGCCACTGATATTGCTATCGCCGCTAAACACATTTTAAGAACCAAAGAAGCTTTAAACAAGATCTTGGCCAAGAACACAGGCCAGACTATGCCCACAATTGAGAAAGACGCCGAGCGCGACTATTGGATGATTGCGGAGGAAGCCAAAAAGTACGGGATCATTGACGAGATCGTTAAGCCCAAACACTAAATAATTAAGCTTCACTAGACATTAATCCCCTCGTCTGTTACGATAGAGGGGTCCTTAAATTAATAGCGTAAAACGTCAAGCTCTACTTACCCTAAACTTTTTAACTCTCATGTTAATGAATTTGTCCACAAAGTCATTGTCGCCCCGTACCTAAAGAGGTTTAGAGGTCGGTAGGCCTTAAAAACTACCATGAACTTAGTCACCATTATCCTCCTTACCGGCGTGGCCGGTCTTTCTGGTGTGGTCATTGGCTACTTCCTCCGCTGGCTCGTCACCTTAAGCCAGAAGGGGTCGCTTGAGCTCTCGGTGAAACAAGCCATGCTTGAAGCCAAGGATCAAGCCCAGCAAATTACTAAAGAAGCAGAAGAAGAAGCGACCAAAATCCTCACCGAGGCTAAAACCAAAAATGAGGAAAAAGAAACCCAACTTAAAAAGTTGGAGGATCGCCTTCTAAAGAAAGACGAGCTCTTAGATCGGCGCCAGACCGATATTGATCAAGAGGCCGATAGTCTGAAGAAAAAGGCCGAAGAAATTAAAGAGCTTAAAGAAAAGGTCTCCCAACTCGCTCAAGATAAAACTAAAGAATTAGAGCGGGTAAGTAATTTAACCAAAGATGAGGCCAAAACCGAACTTTTGAAAGCCGTAGAACAAGAATCCGAAGAAGACTTGATAGTCCGAATGCGAAAATTAGAGACCACTGGCGCCGAGCGCTTAGAACAACGCGGTCGGGACATCTTGGCCTCGGTCATTCAGCGTCTCTCCTCCTCCACTGTGCCAGAAGTGATGGCCACTACCGTAGACATCCCCTCCGACGATATTAAAGGCAAGATTATTGGCAAAGAAGGGCGCAATATTAGAGCCTTTGAAAAAGCGACTGGCGTGGAAGTAATTATTGATGACACCCCTGGCTCCATCGTCCTCTCCTCCTTTGACCCAGTCCGCCGGCAAATTGCCCGGGTGGCGCTGGAGAATTTGATTAAAGACGGTCGGATCCAACCGGCCAAGATTGAAGAAACCGTAGATAAAGCTAAAGAAGACATTTCTAAAATTATTAAAGAGAAGGGCGAGCAAGCTGCCTATGAAGCCGGCGTCTTAAACTTGGACCCGCGAATCTTAATTATCTTGGGCCGACTCCACTTCCGCACCTCATATGGCCAGAATGTGCTCCAACACTCCATTGAGATGGCGCACCTGGCGGCCATGATTGCTGAGGAGTTGGGTGCCGATATTCAAGTCGCTCGAGCCGGCGCTCTCCTCCACGATATTGGTAAAGCCGTGGATCATGAAGTCCCTGGTACCCACGTGGAAATTGGCCGGCGGATCTTAGAGAAGTTTGGCGCTGGCGAGGCGGTGATTAAAGCAATGCAAGCTCATCATGAGGAATATCCATATGAAACGATTGAATCCATTATCGTGAAAGTGGCCGACGAGATCTCGGGCTCGCGCCCTGGCGCTCGCCGCGACTCGGTAGAGAATTACTTGAAACGGCTGAAAGACTTAGAAGATATTGCTAATACCTTTAAAGGGATTGAGAAGACGTACGCCATTGCCGCCGGCCGGGAGATCCGGGTCTTCGTTAAACCGGAAGAGATTACCGACCTGGAAGCGCGCAAACTCGCCCGCGAGGTCGCCGTCCGGATTGAACAAGAACTTAAGTACCCGGGTGAAATCAAAGTAGTAGTGATGCGCGAGACCCGGATCATTGAGTTTGCTCGTTAGAAATCTAAAAATTAGAATAACAAAATACCGCGCCGAGGAGCTTTCGCTCCCGGCGCGGCAAATTAACAGTTTTTTACTTAATATCCTCCTTAGTTATCAGTTACCACCGCAGTAACAACAATCCATCCCGACACGGTGCTCTCCCCAGCAATGACCGGGGTGGATAATCCCGTTATCGTGGCTACAGTGGATGCAAATGTCCCTATCTGGAGTGTACGACACAAGATATACCAGGAACCATTGGATTGTGGCTCCCTCAGGAAGAGTAGTCGTTCCTTCCGGCAACCGTGGACCACGGTATTGACCAACGAGAAGTTGTTCCTCGCTGGTAAGAGTGACGGTCACTCGGTTGGCAGGTATTTCTATTCCCAACACACTACTAAACAACTTGGCAGTGTCGAAATGACCAACAACACTTTCCGCTGAAGCTGAAGTGGCGAGTGCGGTGGCAAGTTCCTTGGAAATCTCTGCCACCACAATCTGTGACGGAAAAATTCCAAGCATGTTAAGGGAAAATGCGTTCGTTATCAGGGTCTTCATAGTTCGTCTCCTTTTTCATTTAGGACCAACAGTTGGGAACAGAATCCCCTGATTGGTGGGGTAAAGACAATTTCAAAGAGCTGATTTATGCTCTACCTGTATCTTATCATAAGATAATATATTTGTCAAGTTAATTAATACAATAAGATTATCATATAAAAGGAAAAGTAAACGTTAAAACAAAAACCGAGAAATAAAAAACCGCGCCGGAGCTTTCGCTCTCGGCGCGGGTAGTAACCACCTTAGTGATTACTTAAAATTTTTTACGGCGGCTGCTCTCCCCGCCATGACTCCTATAATCAGAGCGGCTGGTGTGCTAACCAGCTGCCCCATTATGGGGTGGAAACCAGCAGCCCAAAAGCCGACAGTACTAATCATAGTTGCGACCACGGAGGTCGCAACCGAAAGGACAAAGATCATTTTTGTACTCATTTGTTGTCTACCTTCCCATCAGGGGTATTTTATTACCCCCGATGATTATGCTTTTTTGACGGCAAAACTCTTCTTCATCCGCCGTCAGATTTCGGGATGTTTCCTTGGGGAATTTGACCCCGAGGAAACCGAGTCCTACAACCCAGTGTCCGAGATAGGAGAATTCTTCTTCTCCCTCTACCTCGAACACATTTTCTACGGTGTCCAGGCCAGTTGACGCTGGCCTGGTGATGTCCAAACCGTGGAAGAAGGCCACGGTCCCCATCATAAATTTCCTTTCCATTTTTACTTCCCCTTTCTTCTCTGGAAGAGGCGATACCTCTTCCAGGAACGATTTTTCACCGCGGCCGGGAAATTATCATCCCGGTCGTCGGGGTAACTTCTTTTTTTCCCTCGACCGGCTCGGCCGGTTCGACGGGGGTGGAGACCATACTTCTTGGCCTCCTCATCCCCGAAGAGAGCCACGTCGGCTCTCTTGGTGCCAGTCACTTTGGGATGCCTCACACTCATAACTATTTTCTCCTTGCCATCAGGCAATTACTTACAGTCATTATGACCGTAAGTGTTTTCTACCTCTCGGTAATCGCCTGAATGGTGGCGTAGAAACAATTTCAAGGAACAGAGCTGATTAATGCTATTGCTTAATCTTAGCATATATCAGATTAAAAGTCAAGTATTTTCACTTATCCCCGCTAAAATATGGCTCTATTGCGCTTAAAAAGGGCCAGTTATATACTTAAAACAGGTGGAGAAAACTAGGTCGTCTTATTAAAAAGTAAGCCCAATTTATTTTTATGAATAAAATGGCCATTGTGGATGCTGTCCACGAGGTTTTAGGCGGCACTAAGGTGCAAGCCGAGCAAGCCGTAGATAAAGTCATTGATTCCATCGTTGGCACTTTAAAGAAGGGCGGCGAGGTCTCCATTGCCGGCTTGGGCATTTTCTCGGTTAAGCAACGAGCCGCGCGCACCGCGCGCAATCCGCGCACTGGCGCCTCGGTCCAAGTTGCCGCCATGAAGGTGCCAAAGTTCCGCCCCGCGAAAGCGTTCAAAGACGCGGTTAAATAACCATAATCTTTGGACCACTATCTAAAGGATCCGCCCTCGGGCGGATTTTTTAGTTAATTAACTGTTAATTAATTTACGATACTTTTTCAATAAGCTTTTAGTCACCTCCCCCACTTTACCATTGCCAATTTTCTGGCCATCAATGTTGATGATGGGAGCGACATCTTTATTAGTGGCGGTGAGGAAGGCCTCGCTTGCCCGTTTAATTTCATTAACTTTAATTTTCCGCTCTTCTACTTTATAACCCAACTTTTTAGCCAAACCAATTACTTTAGCGCGAGTAATCCCAGGGAGAACGCCATCTTTAGGCGTGACAATTTTATTGCCAAAAACAAGGAAGAAGTTGCTGGTAGAAGCTTCAAACACGTGGTTATCTTTCACGTACAATATTTCTATGGCTCCGGCTTTAAGCTTTTTCTTCAACAAGCTGACGGCTAAAAGATAATTAGTCGTTTTAGCACTGGGGAAAAGACGCTCATAATCGACAGTAATTAATTTACCACCAGTTTTAAATACTGGCTCCGGCAAGGTGTAACTATCCTCCGCCAAAATAGCAAAGACAGTTTTACCACTAGGAGTCAAACCATCAGCAGTTTCCCCACCAGTTAAGATTAAACGCAAACTCCCAGCGGTAAAATTATTTTTCTTAATTAAGCTTTTAGCCGCAAGGGTAATTTGAGCATCAGTTTTGGGTATCGCGAGGCCAAGGCGCTTGGCCGAGCGACGGAACCGGGCTAAATGCTCCGGCCAGAAAAGGGGTTTGCCTTTAATAACTTTAACGAAGTCAAACACGGCATATCCTCGCAAGAGCGCGAGATCATTTAATTTAACCTGGGGCTCACTTATCTTAACCATTTGCCCATTCACATAGCCAAACTGTTTCATTCTGAATTAATTTTAAAAGCTTATAAATGCGGGATGAGGGAATCGGACCCTCATCTCCAGTTTGGAAAACTGGCATTCTACCACTAAACTAATCCCGCCTCCGCTAAAGCTCCGGCGGGTAAACCCGCCGAACAATCTATCCTAACAAAAAAGAATGCCGGAGCGCAAAGCGCGCTCCGGCGGAATATTACACAACCTCGGCCAAACATTTTCTGCGTTCCCAAACCACTTCCATTTCGCCGTGGGAAACTTGAAAAACAAAATCAAAGTTCTCCCGACCTTCATTATGCCTGACTTTTGAGAAAAAGCCGTATGACAAACTCCGATCGCGCCCACACTCGAGATCCAACACTGTCTTTTGAGCCTTACTGCACACCAGATACACGAAGGCATCATGGCATTTTCTTAAAGCTTTGACCGCGGAATCGCAGTCATTCCCGATAAGACCTGGATCCCAGTTTACCCGCAAATCAGGATGAAGCTCTTGCAATACCTTGAGTTGTTCCTTTCCCAGAGGATGGTCCGAGGCCCAGATAATTCTCCTAATAGTCCTCTGATTCTTCCCATTACCACGACATCCATTGCGACAAAAATGTCTACCCATCTGATTTCCCCTCTTAGTATGAGTGGCAAAATAACTAACTAACCGCAGTATACCGAAAGAAAGGCCCCGCCGTCCAATTCTAGAAAAATCCTGAAAAACGTGTTACATTTGGCGTGTTTACGGGCTGTAGTATACCGGTAGTACGTGCCCATGGGGTGGGTATAGACCGGGTTCGATTCCCGGCAGCCCGAAAGTGCGCTAGACTTAAAGTAGAAGGGTCTTCTACAAGTTGGCGATTAAACTTAACCTACTTTTGAAAGGAGGTGAGAAAAGTGAATAATCTAAAAGATATCGTCGGTAAATTTCAGGCGTTTGTTTATAACAAGACGCTAATCCACATGAATCGGAAAGATGTTGAAGAGGGAAAAACTCTCATCTCAACTTTAACTTCAAAAGACCCCGGGTTGGGGTATCAGATTCTCTTAACTCTAGAGTCTAGTGGCCCTGAGTTAAACTTTGTCATCTTTGTTAAGGGTGACAAATTTGAGAGACTATTACCAGAGATGAAGAATTGGTTGGATCAACAGCAAGTCTCGGGGGAAGGGGTATGCACAAGAACCTAAGTCGCCAACGAAAAACCGGCCCAAGCGCTTTTATACGCTTGAGCCGGTTTTTTGCTCTAAGGATTAATTCCGAGGAGCGAGGGGGCGAGCTTCAGACACGGTGAGATTGCGCCCACCGAAATCTTTGCCGTTCCAGAGGTCAATTGCCTTCTGGGCCTCGGCATCAGAACTCATTTCTACGAAGCCGAATCCCTTAGAACGACCAGTCATCTTATCAGTGATGACAGTAGCCGATTCTACGTTCCCAGCTTGGGAGAAAGCGTCCTTAAGCTCGTCGTTGGAAGTAGAGTAAGGTAAACCACCAACGTATAACTTTTTAGCCATTTTCTTGCGCTTAAAACTAGTAGCGTGTAAGGCGACCCTCACGTTCTCGCCTCGCCCGCTCGCGCGTTTGGGGAACTTAAGAAACGGAGAACTTACAACCCCTTTAGTATACACGAATCAGTTAAAAAGTCAACCACTTAGTCAATCGCTACCTAGCGAGCCACTTTTTATACACCACGTCGGCAATGGCGCCAAAGGTAAGTAAGCAAGCGAGGGCCGCAATAATCCAACCAATCACGGGGATAAACATTAGGATAAATAAGACCAAAGTACCACCAATTACCCCCTGCCAACCCACCCGATAATTAGCCCGCTTAAGAATAATCTTCTCTCCCCACGCCCCAATTAAAGCGCCAGCAGAAAGTTTAGCTACCCCCAAGATTATTAAGTAGGCCAAGCCTAAAATAATCGCCAAGGGCAAACCAACAATAGAAATAGCGAAGACGAGAGCCAAAGCCGGCACCACCACGAGAGTAATAAAGCCCACGCCAAGAGCGCGACCAGGCATCTTTACCGCTTGATGAACAATTCCTTCCAAGTACGGCCGAAATAACCAATAGAAGACGAGCGCCGCAAAGAGATACATCAATAATTTTAAGAAAATCCACACTCCCAGGAGGGCGGCAAAGCCCGAGACAACTGACTTCGCCCCTGCCTCCTTCACAATCCCAATGCTTTTAGCCAAAGTTTGATCATATGTTACTCCCCCGCGGATTACCGCTTGATTACTAATCCGCGCTTCGCTATTAGAGCGATACACCAAACGGCCAGTTACGGTAGCGCCACTCTCCACCGAGAGCATCCCGCCAATAAAATCAGCATCACCGCCTACGGCATCACTTAAAGATAATGAACCGCCAATAACGAAGACATCTCCCCTCACCGGGCCCGCCACAGTCACATTGCCACCCAAGACGCGCAAGTCTCCATCCACCACCCCCGTCACTGTCACTGTGCCACCGGCCACTACCAAGTCGCCACGGACTTCACCAGTAATCGTCGCGGTGCCAGCTCCAAGATACAGATCGCCATTTACATTACCCGCCACAGTGGTATTGCCACTCGCGACGTATAAATTGCCGTTAACTGTTTGCCCAAGCGGCAAAAAATAATGGCTATTGGTCTGTAAAGTAGCGGCACTGGCCAAGCTTGGGACCAAAGCCAGAACCAACAACACTAAAAACAATTTTTTTATCATAAATAAGTTATTAAGCTAATAAAATTAAGCTCTATTACTATCACCATTCTACCGCCAAAAGGTCAAAAGAAAAAGGCGCGCCTATGGCGCGCCCGGGAAACCATTAAGAGCCAGAAGCTTGTTGCTGAAACGGGGACTTTCTGTCACTTCAATTGGTACCTGCGCCCAATCCGGAAGAACAAACTCCGCCGATTCTTCTTTGGACGAGAACTCACATTCCAAAATCACAAGATTCTGCAAAGGTCCAAGGTATTGATCGAGTAGTAATGTTCTTCCCTGGTGAGGAATAAAGAAACGCCGTTTTCTTGCTGAGCCAATGGCTAGCGGCTGGAGAGCAAGAAACATCTCTTTAGTGATAGCGATCTCTGTTTCCTCTCGGACTAGACCGTTACCACTTTTTTCCGTTATGGAAAAACCTGCTCCTTCCCGACGAACTCGCAGTTCTGTCCCCGACTTCTGGGTCTTAAAATAAAACTGCTCAATCTCATGTAGTGGCACTTGATTACAATCGCCATAAATTCCAATGGGTGGCATACAAGCCAAGAACCACTTCCGCTCAATTTCTTTCCCGTTTTTATTCATGGCCAATTCCCTCCCTGATTAGGTTGATGACGAATTCTTCCTTATGCTCAAGTGAATCAAGACTAGAAAGGATAATCTGGCGTGGATGATTGGCCCAAGCGGCGCAGATTGAGACATCAACCGCTCGCGCCTCAACGACACCCTCATAACGATTGGGATTGCTCTGCTTAAGTTTTAGATACTTCTCCGGTTGGCCTACGGCCAATGACTCAAGATGAATCACCGTCCAATAACGTTGCAAAATAGTTTCTTCTTGCTGGCCAATTAAAGACAAGAAGAGTTCTTTATCCTTCAAGTAACCAGCGCCATCCATTGCTCCGCGATCACAAACTAAAAGTCTCTTTCCCAACAAGGCCCAACCATCTTCTGCCGCTATTTGGGTGTGATAAACCGCTGGTTGGAAAATTCTTAACCAGGTATCGCTCAATGGGCAGTCGCGCTCCGGAACGGGACAGACATTCAACAATTGAGTCGCCGCTTCCGGTACAACGGCAATTAAGTCAGAAAATACTTCGGTCAATTTAGTGAGTACAGAACTTTTGCCGCCACAAGGGCCGCCCGTAATTACCATCATCAACAATTTAGTCATCTTCCCCTCCTTCCGATTTTCAATTGTCAAAGGTCGATAATTAAACCTGATTCTAGAATAAGCGATTAAGTGAAACTAGTCAGTAAAAAAGTCATAATTTATTAAAATAACTGTTAATAGCTTATAAAATAAAGTTATTTTAGAAAATTATGTTGACGGAAAAGCTGACAGGATTATAATTAAACTTAATTATGATCTTAGAAGATTACTTGCAGAAAATTGGTTTAAATGAGAAAGAAGCCAAGCTTTACCTGGCCGGTCTCCAACTTGGTCCGGCCACGATTCAAGACTTGGCAGCAGAATCGGCCATTAAAAGAACAACCATTTATGAGATTATAAATAGTTTGCGAGAAAAGAAGTTGGTCAATGCCAGTCAACAAGGCAAGAAAAAAGTGTTTATTATGGAAGAACCGGATAATGTAGGCTTATTCTTAAAACAACGCGAGAATATTTTTAAACAAATCTTACCCGAGCTAGAAGCGCTCAAGAACAATGTAGCTAAGAAGCCAGCGGTAAGAATTTATGAAGGCAAGCTTGGTTTAGAAAAGATTTATGACGATATGATCAAGAAACCAGGTGACATTATGGCTCTAGCCGCGCCTAAAGATCTTATTTCCCCCACCATTATCGACTTTCTCCAACACGATTGGGAACCACGCCGAATTGCCAGTGGGATAAAAATGCGCCGCGTTAATATTAATTTAACCGGCGATAGCAAAAAGGATTATAAAATCTCACCCCGGCCGGAGGAATTGGAACAGGTTAAATATCTACCGGTAGACGATTACCCGTTCACTCTCGGTATTTATATTTATCGGCAGAAAGTCGCCTTCGTCTCTTATCAGAAGGAAGAAATGTTTGGCATCATCCTCCGGAGCCGGGCGGTCAACTTTACCCTCCGGGCGATTTTTGAAAGCTTTTGGACTAAATAATTTATTGCCCAAGCTTCACTCCCCCGCCAAATTCATTGGAGATAGCAATAGAGGTGCTGGCCGTTGGACTCTGATTAGTTGGTGCCACCGCTTGCTGACCCCAGACTAACCATAAACCTACCACCACGATCACCAACACAATAATTGTCAGAACGGCTTTTTTCATATCTTTTAATTATAGCACTGTTTTAATCTTTCAACTTTCCGATCGGGGTGCCGAGAATCGGACTCGGATCTCGCGCTCCCAAAGCGCGTATACTACCACTGTACTACACCCCGTTTATACTCATTTCAATCTATCGGGACGCCGGCCCGCCTTCGTCTTACAGACTACGGACGGACAGGGATTCTCCAAAAACTTACTTAATCGGAGTGCCGAGAATCGAACTCGGGTCTCGCGCACCCGAAGCGCGTATACTACCGCTGTACTACACTCCGTTTTTAAAAATACCGTTACATTTACCCGCCAGTCTAAAAACCCTTGAAATATAACACTCATAGGGCAAAATAACAATCTCCGCTTGACATTTAATACCTACATGATATAATGGAAAAAGATTGAAACCTAAACCGGCCATAGGCCACAGACGGAGGGTTTGACCATGTTCACACGATTCTTCAACTGGCTTCTGACTTTTTTCTACGACCACAGCTCCCGGAACAACCAATTCACACCAAAACCGGAAACTCTCGTCAGCAAAACAGTCGGCGAGGAAGAGGTGTCCCCCAGCCCTTTTGCCCGTAAGGACTTTGTCTCCAAACCGGAACCGCGGTGCGAAACACCCAAGCGACCAATCCGTCGGAAAGTCGCGTATGTTTTGTCAGACGGCCAGACAGTGGCCGCAACAACCAAACGTGGGCGACCATTCGTGGGTGAACTCATCAAGCCACGGAAAAACGGCCACGTTCTGGTCAAATCCCCCAATGGCTTCCAGCTGACTTGCAAACTGGCGGCCTAAAAGTATCCATTCCGATCCCCCGGCGCGAGAAAATCATCCATAGTTCATTCCGATAACCTCCGACTCGCGCCGGGGGTTTTTATTTACCCTGAGCTTGTCGAAGGGTTAAAATATATCTTCTAAGAGCTCTACTCTTAAGACTTCCCTTTTACTATTTAAATACACGGCCACCGCATCCAACTGCCACTCGACTTTATCATCATCAATCCCCTTCTCCAGTAAATAAGTTTGAATCGCTCGCGACAAGCGCTTCAACTTCCACGGGTGGATATTATCTTCTGGCTCATAGTCTTCCGGTAAGAAATTGTCTCTAACCACTGTTTTGACTTCAATAAAGTGGAGGTTCTGTCCTTTGTAAGCAATCAAATCGATCTCACCCCACTTCTGGCGATAATTAGTTTCACGAATAACAAAGCCTTTATTCCTTAAGTATTCAGCCGCTTTATCTTCTCCTAGCTGACCAATAACTTGTTTGTCAGTTGGTTTCTTAAGTAACATAAAACAACTTTCAGCTTATAAGTCATGTCTTTTATACACATATCCCCAGACTTATCCCCAGTTTTTGTCCAATACTTGACCTAAATGGGTCTATCGCAGTGTGCGGGTAGGGAGAATCGAACTCCCGTCTCATCCTTGGCAAGGACGTGTTCTACCACTAAACCATACCCGCCTTCGTCCGCTTTTGGCGGACTACGGCGGGCGAGCCCGCTTAACTCCTGACCAAAGCAAAATTAATTTAGCACAGATTAATATAATTTTAAAGTGCTTTCTCGAGCAAATGGTGGGCGGAGAGGGACTTGAACCCTCAAGTCTTTCGACATACGCTTCTGAGACGTACGCGTATACCAATTCCGCCATCCGCCCATCATTTGCTAAAGATATTCTTTCTAAACAATGCCTCCGGCAGGACTCGAACCCACAATACAACGTCCGAAGCGTTGCGTGATATCCATTTCACCACGGAGGCACATAAACAAAAGCTCACTCAAAATACAATAAAAATGGCAAAACCGCAAAGATTAGGTTAAAATACGGCTTAATGAAGGTTATTTTCCCCGTCCCAGTGGAAGTCCAAGAAGTAGTTAAAACCTTAGAAAATAAGGGCTTTTTAGCTTATATTGTGGGTGGTTCAGTCCGTGATCTGGCGCTTAATAAAACACCCCACGATTGGGATATTACCACCAATGCCAAGCCGGAAGAGATTGAAGCCGCCTTCCCTAAGACTTTCTATGAAAACAAGTTCGGTACCGTCACCGTGGTTAATGAAGAAACTAAAGATGAATCACTGCGACATATTGAAGTAACGCCCTTTAGGACAGATGGTCATTACAGCGACTTCCGCCATCCCGACAATGTGTCTTTTAGCGATTCTCTATCGGACGACCTTATGAGACGCGATTTTACCATCAATGCCTTGGCCTATAACCCTATCAGCCAAGAACTGGTAGACGAGCATAAGGGCCTCTTAGACCTCAAAAATGGGGTTATTCAGACAGTTGGCGGGCCAGATGAGCGTTTCACCGAAGACGCTTTAAGGATCATTAGGGGAGTGCGTCTGGCAACCCAGCTTGGTTTCACGATTAACCCCGCCGTCGCCCAAAGTATGGCCAAGAATAGCCACCTTTTAGCCAATGTTTCTAAGGAACGGATTAGAGATGAGTTTACTAAGATCATAATGTCTAAACAGCCTATGACTGGCTTAAGGCTCTTAGTCGAGCTGGGGGTGATGCCATATGTTATTCGTGAAACACTGGAATCGGTGGGAGTAGAACAGAATGGTGATCATATCTATGATGTCTGGGAACATACGTTGAGGGTAGTCCAACACTCGGCTGATCGGGAGTGGCCGTTTCACGTGAGACTGGCGGCCTTATTCCACGACATTGGCAAGCCCGCTACTCGCCGCTGGAGTGATGAGAAGAAAGATTGGACCTTCTACGGTCACGACGTGGTGGGAGCAAGAATGACCAAGAAGATCATGGAGAATCTTAAATTCCCCCTCGATTTAACCGATACAGTGGTGAAACTAGTGAAAAGTCATATGTTCTTCACCGATATTGATAAAATTACCCTCTCCGCCGCCCGCCGGATTGTGGCTAAAGTGGGGCCGGAACATGTCTGGGACTTGATGAAGGTCCGGGCCTGCGACCGTATTGGCATGGGCCGACCGAAAGAAGCGCCCTATCGTCTCCGGAAGTATGAATCAATGATTGAGGAGGCCATGCGGGCGCCAACCTCGGTGGGAATGTTGAAAATAGATGGGGGAGAGGTTATTCGTGAAACCAAAGAGAGGCCGGGACCACGAATTGGCTATATTTTACATGCATTACTCGAAGAAGTGTTAGAAAATCCGGATTTAAATACTAAGGAATACTTAGTGAAACGGGTAGGGGAATTGGCTCAATTATCGGAAAAAGATTTGGAGAAACTGGGCGAAGCGGGCAAAGAAGCGAAAGAAGAGAAAGAGGCTGGAGAAATTGCCGAGATCCGCAAACGCCACGGGGTAAAATAATAAAAAACAAACCCGGACGCGTAGCGCCGGGTGGATGGTATGGGACAATATTTGAATCTCCACTGAGGTGGAGAAAAAATTCAGTTGAGACTTAAATACGTCTTATACAATCTATATAGGACCTGATCATCTTCTGTCCTTTATTGTACTATCAGACAGTATATAAGACAAATCTTAAACCTGTGGATAACCCTCTATAAATAAGCTCATCTTGAATGGAATTTTTTGTGGACTTCACGGAGTTGTTTGTCGGTGAGGTGAGTGTAAATTTGAGTGGTGGAGATACTAGAGTGGCCGAGCATAGCTTGGACCGAGCGGATATCGGCACCATTTTGAAGGAGATCAGTGGCAAAGGCGTGGCGGAGAGTGTGCGGTGTGACCTTGCGGGTAATGCCGGCCTTAATGGCATACTTCTTCACCAATCGCTCCAGACTGCGCGAGGTAAGAGGGAAGAGGCGATCTTCTGCCGCATCCTCACGCTTGGCCAAATAATTTTTAATTGCCGTTTTAGCGGTGGGAGAGAGGAAAACAATCCGCACCTTCTCACCCTTACCGCGGATAGAGAACTCATCGCGGGCAAGATCTAAATCGCGAGGTAGAGAGGCGAGCTCCGACACCCGCAGACCGGTAGAGAAAAAAAGTTCTAAAATGGCTTTGTCGCGGAGTGACTCCAGCTCGCCCCCCTTCGGACCATCTAAGAGGCGAGTGAGCTCGGCACTGGAGACCAGGTCAAGCTCGCGGCCGCCAGTGCGGGCTAGTTCAATCCGCTCGGGCGCCAAACTGGCCACCTCGCGCTTGGTTAAATCTTTAAGAAAAACACGCAGAGCAATGAGATAATAATTCTGGGTGTTCTTCTTCAACCCCTCGCGATTAATTGTGAGGCGGAAGCTCCGGACGATATCATCATCAATTTGGCCGGGCTTGGTCAACTTGGAGAAGGTAATAAAGCGCCGTAAGTAGCGATCCTAATTCTCTACCGTCTTTAAGCTCCGCCCCTTCTCAATCTCTAAATATTCTAAAAATTGGGTCTTTAATTTTTCAATTTCATTAACTGGCATAACATAAGTTAATTTTAGCACAATTTGCCTTAAATATTGTGCGACGTAGTGATAATGTATAGAATGTATAGTGTACAGATTGACAAAATATTATATACTTGCTACGCTAAAAACAGTGGTAGAATAATTGGAGTGGAAGGTAAGAAACAAACCAAGGAGGTATTTGAAAATGGGATTTAGCAAAGCAAAAACAGCCAAAGAGGCAATCAAAAGAAGTTCTGACCAGAAACTCCACGACAAAATTCTTGCGGTTCGAAATGGCCGACAGGCAAAATCTCGTAATAGGAGAATCCCGTCGTGGTGTTCCGAAGGTGCTCTAGGACTGATTCACGACCTCATCCTCAACTTAGCTTTCTCAGCAGAGAAAGGAGAACTAAGCGTTTCAGCAAAATACCTTTTTGAACGACTGACTAGAGCAGAGATTCTTTGTGCGCTCTTGCAGGAAACGAAGTTTTGGTTCAATCTGAATAAAAAACAATATGGCACAAGAGACCTCAAAAGAGGCAAGTGCCAATGCAAGCAATGTTCACCCGACGACCCACTTCTAACCCTTATCTACCGTGTGACACTGGAGCAACTGACCCAAAAGTATGGGGCCGAAAATTGGGTATCAAATCACCGCTACGGAGAAACAAAGATCTACCCGAGCGATGTGAAATACGGTGAGTTTCTTCGGAGCCACAACCTCGGACATTTACCTGGAGGTAATATCACTGAAGATGACCTACCACCAATTAATTGGCCAGCTCTATCTGGAAGTGATCCTTTTGCTAGGCGAGAAGTGTTCCTCCGTCTGGTTCAAGGAACATAAACAATTAACCTCAATAACCGTGCTGGACGCCTAAAGCGCCAGCGCGGTTTCTTTTTATTTGTGTATTTATAAGGGCTTGCATTTTTTAATACAAGGTATATACTTTGTATTATGACTACTCTGATCACGGTCAAAACTGATAGCAAAGTCAAATCCCAAGCCAAAAAACTAGCTGGCGATTTAGGCGTATCTCTAAGTACGGTTATTAACAGCTCACTCAAACAATTTATCCGCGATAAGGAACTCCATCTCTCGGTCCGACCACTCAAAATGTCGCCCAAACTTGAGCGTCTTCTAACGAGGGTTGAAAAAGACTTTAAAGCCGGTAAAAATATTTCACCTCGCTTTACTAATCAAAAAGAGTTGGAACATTACTTGGACTCATGAACGTCTTTACTCATAAAAACTTTCTCAAGCAATACAAAAGATTAACCGCCAATCAAAAAAATAATTTTAAAAAACGACTAAGTATTTTCCTCAAGGACCCCTTCAATCCATTATTAAAAAATCATAGTTTGGAGGGTAAATTTATTAACCATCGGAGTATAAACATTGGTGGCGACTTGCGTCTGATTTACAAATCTATTGATGAAAAACGGTCTTATTAGCCGCCATTGGCACTCACGACCAGCTTTATTCATAAATATCATAGGCCTTGCATTTTTTGAGCAGATATGCTAGACTTGTCAACATGTTAGCGACCAAAAAGAAGCAAGTCTTGATTAAGAAAACCCGCGTCCACGAGACGGATACGGGCTCTTCTGAGGTCCAAATTGCCCTCTTAACCGAGCGGATCAATGAACTTACCTCTCATTTAAAGAAGCACAAGCAAGACAATCACTCTCGCCGTGGCTTACTTAAGTTGGTGTCTAAGCGCCGCTCTCACGAGAAGTATCTTGAGACCAAGAAAAAGAAATTGGCCGCTAAAAGTGACAAGTAAGGATCGTAATTTTTATAAGTTTGATTATCTATTTTCATGACTATTGCTAAGCATAAGGCCCAACGGGTGGCCGTTTTTATTGATACCCAGAACCTGTATCACAGTGCCAAGAACTTGTACCACGCGCGCGTTAACTTTGCCGCGATTTTAAAAGATGCGCTCGCCGGCCGGACTCTCGTCCGCGCCATGGCTTATCTCGTTACCACCGAGTCGGGGGAGGAGAAAGCCTTCTTAGACGCCCTGACTAAAATGGGGATTGAACTCCGGTTGAAAGACTTGCAAGTCTTCTCCAGTGGCGCCAAAAAGGCGGATTGGGACGTGGGCATTGCCGTGGACGCCATTCAAATGGCGCCCAAAGTGGACGCCGTAGTCCTCGTCTCCGGCGATGGCGACTTTATCCCGCTCGTGGAACATCTCCAAGCCCTGGGTTGCCAAGTGGAAGTGGTCTCCTTTGGCAAAAGCTCGTCCGGCAAATTAAAAGAAGTCTGCGACGACTTCCTGGATCTCTCCGAGAATCCTCGCAAATATCTGATCAATAATGGGAGGAAATAATTAAATATGCGTCACGGTGATTTTAGAGAAAGATTGGATCATGAAGGAGTAGCTGGCGTAGCAACATCTGGCAATGTTGAATTTGATAAAGAAATTTTAACTCTTTATCATCGCCCCAAAGAAGAAAACTTTATCGGACAGACTAGGGGAGATAGAACCATCACCGCTGAGGACGTAACCCAAGATATTACTCGTCTTAACGACTTTGAGCAGTCGCCTAAATTTAGTAAAGAAAAGGGAACTCACGCAGTCTTAGCCGAATATGCAATATTACATGGTATCAATAAACTTAATTGGTTTGGTCCTAACGCTACTGCAGAATTAACCAGCCGTTATGACGATTATATGAACGGAATAGATTTATTAATAACCATTAAGAACCCTGGTCAAGAACCATTAGTTTTTGGTATTGATGCCACTGCTAGTGTAGAAGAATCGGTTTTAGAACATAAATACCAACGAGAATTAGATAAAGCCGTAGTTGGTAGAGGCACCCGATTAAAATACTCTAATTGGGATAAACCAGTCCAAATAATGATTGTAGCCCTTCAGCCCTTAATTTTTGAACGGTTAGCTGAAGTGATGACCGGCAATACTAAATATGCCGACTTAGAACTGGCCGCTAAAACCGTAACTTTAGAATTACTGATCAGAGAAGCCACTAATAACATCGGCCGAATTTTAGATAAACAAAAATTACCCCATCCAGAATTTGCAACAACTCAAGACGTTATTGATTATTTAAAAAGTGAAGGTTTTACCCAAGATAGAAAAACTTTGTCTAAAAGTATTTTGGCTGAATTTTATACTTACAATGCAATTATTAAAACTTTTGAACAACCGTATTTAGATGCTAGAGAAATCTTAACCCAAAAAGAAAAAGGTGAGCAGCTTTACCTGCTCACCCACAACAAAATGATTAATCGAATCTTGACCGGCCTAACGACCACAATTGCAACCATCAATCCAGTTATTGAAGCGGCTTAAACAGTGTTTAAGTTTGGCCCACCATCCACGTGGCACAACCCCTTGATTAAGCTTTTGCTCAACTCGATTAAGCGCCTTGGCCGGCACTAGATCTTCTCGACGCCGACTAAGCAAGTCCTTCAAATCAATCGTTTTTGGCTTATTCTGCCCTAACACTTCGCAGCTCCTTTCTACCAAAGATCATTTTTGCACCAAAACTATTATATGACATTATCCTAAAAAATGCAAATTTAATTAGATTTGCTATAATAAAGTTATGTTAGAAAAATATCTCCAAGACTTGGGATTTTCAGATAAAGAAGCAACGATTTATGTAACCTTGCTAGCGGTTGATAATGACTCGGTCTTGGGATTATCGCAAAAAACCAAGATCAATCGTACCACCATCTACTTAGTATTGGGGTCATTAATGAAAAAAGGGTTAGTGAGTGAAATCCAAATAGATAAAAAAACCAATTATCAAGCAGAATCGCCAGAACGTTTAGAAACTTATGTGGAGCGGCAAAAAATCGTTCTAGAAGAACAAGCTAAACTAATCAAAGATCTAATTCCACAACTGAAAAGCATTCAACGTGAGAGCGGGGAACGGCCAGTGGTCAAATATTTTGAAGGTAGGGACGGAGTATTAAGTTCTATGCAAGACTTTTTTGATACTAATTCATCTGATAAAGAAGTTTATATGGTTTACCCCCGTGATTTAATAGAGGATATTTTTACCAATCAGGAACTGGATAAATTAAAATCTATCAGAATCGAAAACAATATAAAATCAAAAGCTATTTATACTTATAAAAGCGGTGAACGGCCTTCAGACAACACTGCTCAAAGAATTAAAATAGATGGAAATAAATATCCTATAAAATGTGACGTTAGTGTCTACGGAGACAAGACTAAAATAAATATATTAGGCGACACCGTTGGGGGAATATCAGTTGTTAGTAAAGACTTAGCTGATACCATGAGAAGCTTAATCAAGTTAATATTTGATCTACAAAAATAAAAATAGGGGAGACCGGCCTGTGCTGGTCTCCCCCTCTTGATTCGCTCTCCATAAAACTAATTTTTTCTAAATACGGTACGGAGAGCTAACTACTTTCCACCATCGTCGCCCATAAATAATTCCTCCATCTAGAGTTGGACGTGGTGTTGGGGCGGAAAGAACAATTTAGGTGTTGCGACCAGTTTATCTGGTTTATGCCACTTGCTGGATCCTATGATCTATCCAGCAAGTGGCACTCCAGAAGACTAATCGACCATAGGACACCTCCTTCCGCTTGCCAATGTTCTAGGGCCATTATAGCAAATGGTAGATTTTTGTCAAGCAAAACCAACATAGCAGTGTATAAACCCTAATTTTAGGCTAATTTTGACTGTTTTAAAAAACTGACATAAATTGTTTTTTGACTTGTTTAAAAAAGTGAATGTAATAATATCATTACATTTTTAAGTATTAAAATATCCTTATTTTACAACATATTTTAGATATATATAAAGATGAAGTGTCATAAGTACTTGACAAAATTATTTATCCGACTATAATGGCTGGCAGATACCTTGAAATGACCTGTCTCGCTCTTGGCCCCCAGCCCAGTATCTAAACGCTAGTGGCCGTGAGCGGGATTGGTCTCTGGGAACCAACAACAAGGAGGGAGCGCTATGACCGTTCGCACGGACAGTCAGGGCCAAATCCTCACGGATTCCGAAGTTAAGGATATCCGTGGGGGCGATAACCCCATCAAGAGGAATTAAACTCTTGATGATCTGCGGGAGAGCCCATGCTCGTTAAGCACCGCGGGGTAGCGACGCCTGGCAACAGAAAGTCGCGTGTTGGAAAAATGAGGCAGTCTCGTTTTTCCAAAATAGATCTTTCAATTGGAAGGAGAAGGGCGATGCGGAACTGGAACCAGTTTTTCCGATATTTATTCACCCCGGTCGGCGTGATGGCTATGGGAGTCGTAGTCTCGGTATTGACATTTATGGTCAGCCCCGAGCTCGGCCGTGAACTCCTCGATCGTCTGGTCGAGGCTGTATCCCAAATTGTCTTTGCCCTGTTACCCCTCATACTGGTAATAGCGGGCATGGGCCTTCTGGTGAAGAAGGTCTTTAAGGGATAGCGATATCCCTTTCTTTTTCGGAACATGATTCAATAATCGTGTCTCGAAAAAGGACTAGGTCTTTGTAAAAACAATTAACTGGAGATTTAGATCATGTCTAACGCTCAGCAGACGATCAGGCAAGAGATTATTGATTGGCATAGTTCGTATCAACAAGCTAACGGTCTTACCCCGACCCAACCGATAACCTGTGACGGGATAGAATTCTGGTGTGTCGGGCATAACTCGACTCACATATTTTTTGTTGGTACTAGAGATAACAGACGCTTCTGTTTTGACTCCCGATTAGAAGACGTTGGTTGGATAGGGTCAGAGATTAAAGAAATAGAGGCCTTTGACGATGGCTACTTCGGCCACTTCTAAGTTCGTCGTAAAAATCCTAGTCCATAAAAGCTAGGTCACGCGCAATTTTGCGCGTGGGCTGTCCGCAAATGTGTATTTGCACTGAAGAGCTCAAAAGAGCGAAACAGCTTGGTCTTTAATAAAAAATGAGGTTTACAATCATGTCCGACCCCCACACCGCTTTTAAAGAAATAAAAAAGTCGCTGATTGAATTCCACGCCAAGTGCGGTAGAGACGCGTACAAAGAGTGGGCTGAGACTGGTATGCCGGACTCTGCCGACGGTGATACCCAAAATCTGGCCTTCCGTCTATTGGAACATACGGCTCAACTCTACCGACTGACCGGAGACGAAGATGTGCTCACTGGACTTCAAGACCTTCCCGACGACAATAAATGCATGCTGGTACGAAGCGCCTGCGCCGCAATTGATGTTGAAGGGACAATATCCAGACTTGATATATTGGCCCAAGAGGAAGATCTAGATGGTGATGATCTTCTCGCCATTGAAAACACACTTTTGCATCGCGATACGCTCGGCCTGGTGCAATACCTCGCCGAACGCACCGCCTTCCCGTTATTAACGAAAGGATTTAACCGTGACTTGAGCTATGCGCTGGGTGTGGCCCAAGGCGAGCTCAAGCGACTAGACGCGGCATTCAAGAAAATACCTAAGGCGGTACTCACAGCCGGGCGGGTGGTACTCGATGGAGTGCGTCAAGCAGTCGTCGTAAATGTTCCACACAACGCCTGGTGGTTACGTGATCCGGTACTGGAAGGAGTGGCAGAAGCACTGGTGAACGCTTTTAAATTTAAAAACAGCTGATCACCTCGATTTAGTTGTGGCCCTGAGTAGATAGATTCTGCTTGGGGCTTTATTTTTGCTTTATCTTATTCTTAGTGCTATGGTTTGAATACTAAAATTATATGAAACAAGAAGAATTTTCTTTAGAAGTGGCCGGGCGCAAACTTACCGCCCAGTTTAATGATTTGGCCGATCAAGCAAGTGGTGCCGTGATTATGCGCTACGGCGAGACCGTCGTCCTCGTCACCGCGGTGATTGGTGGGCAGAAAGACGGCTTGGATTATTTCCCCCTCACGGTGGAATATGAGGAAAAGTTCTATGCCGCCGGACGGATCTTGGGTAGCCGCTTTATTAAGCGCGAGGGCCGACCCAGTGAAGAGGCGATCTTAAGCGGCCGGATTATTGATCGGACCATCCGACCGCTCTTCCCCGCCCACTTGCGGAATGAAGTCCAAATTGTGGCCACCGTTCTCTCGATTGATGAAAATAATGATCCAGATATTTTAGCGGTGATTGGGGCTTCCTTGGCGCTTGGCATTTCTAACATTCCCTGGGCCGGACCAGTGGCCGCCGTCCGCTTGGGATTAAAAAATAATCAAACGATTGTGAATCCAACCTATCCCGAGCGAGAAGACGCTGATTTAGAACTCTTAATCTGCGGCAATGAGGGCAAGATTAATATGATTGAAGCCGAAGCCAAAGAAATCCCAGAAGCCACTTTAGCCGCCGCTTTTACTCAAGCAGTAGGGGAGTTGGCTAAATTAGAAGCGTGGCAGAAAGAAATTGTTGCTAAATTAGGGAAAGAAAAATTAACCTTCCCTAAGCCAGAATTGGCGAGTGAAGTGACTAACCTCTTTGCTGCAGAAATTTTACCCAAACTTGATGCCGCAACTTTTAGTGGCGATAAGAGTACGATTTACGCCCTGAAAGATGAATGGAAGAAATTGGTAATAGAAAAAAAGCCAGACACTAATCTAAATCAAGCTCTAGAATATTATGAAGAACAAGTAGATAAACTGATTCACGACGAGGGGATTAAGAACTCGCGTCGGGCTGATGGTCGGAGGATGGATCAAGTGCGGCCGCTTTTTGCCCAAGCCGGCGGCTTATCGGAAATTGTTCATGGTAATGGCATCTTCTATCGCGGTGGAACTCACGTCCTCTCTGTTCTCACTTTAGGTGGACCGAAAGATTCTCAACTAATGGAAGGGATGGAAGTAAGCGGCAAGAAGCGCTTTATGCATCATTATAACTTCCCCCCCTTTTCCGTTGGTGAGACTGGCCGCTTAGGCGGGATGAATCGCCGGGCGATTGGCCACGGCGCGCTAGCGGAAAAATCATTACGCGGTGTCATTCCAGCTAAAGAAGACTTCCCGTACACTATCCGCCTCGTCTCAGAAGCCCTCGCTTCCAATGGTTCCACCTCCATGGGCTCAGTCTGCGGCTCAACGCTGGCCCTCATGGACGGCGGCGTGCCGATTAAAGCGCCAGTGGCTGGGATTGCCATGGGCTTACTGATGAGTGAGGAGAATGAGAACGACTATAAAATTATGACCGATATTCAAGGGCCGGAGGATCATTTTGGCGATATGGACTTCAAAGTGGCGGGGACCAAAGACGGTGTGACCGGCATTCAATTAGATATTAAAGTCGGCGGAATCCCGGTAAAGATCTTAACGGAAGCACTAGCGCAAGCTCGCGCGGCGCGCCTGCAAATTTTAGACGTGATCACCACGGCCATCCCTGCACCCCGCGCTACTCTCAAGCCATCCGCGCCCCAAATTGCGATTATGAAGATCCCGGTAGATAAAATTGGCGCCGTCATTGGCCCGGGCGGCAAAGTGATTCAAAAAATTACTGAAGAAACCGGCGCTGAGATAGAGATTGAGGATGATGGCTCGGTCTACATCACCGGCAAGGGCGACGGCGTGGCTCGCGCCAAGGCTCAAGTAGAGAGCATCACTCATGAATATAAAGCTGGAGAGAAGTTTACCGGGCCCGTAACGCGCCTAATGGACTTTGGCGCCTTTGTAAAAATTGGTCATGATACGGAGGGCTTGGTCCACATCTCGGAACTGGCGCCCTTCCGCGTGGATCGGGTGACTGACGTAGTAAACATTGGTGATGAAGTGCCGGTGGTAGTAAAAGAAATTGATGATAAGGGCCGGGTGAATCTGTCGCTCAAACTGGCCGACCCGGATTACGCCGCCAATCACGGGGCTAAACCTTCCACTAATCCTCTCCCACCACCCCGAACTAATGGTAATGGTGGTTACCGCAACAATAATAATCACCGCCCACGTTTTTAAGTTTCATCAACAACTAATAAGCGGTATAATGTTCTTATGCCGCCAAACAATAATCCTAGTGATAAAAAATTGAGTGAAGATATTTTTACCCAGGCCATTACGGGTGTGGACCAACCTGCCCCAACCGTAGCGTCGGGGACGCCGTTGAATGACAAACCTGGAGTATCACCACTCCCACCGATTGCTCCACCGCCAACCCCGACGACGCCGAGTGGGTCGGAGCAGACTGAACCACCTAAAGTTACTCCTGTAGAACCAACTAAGCCATTAGATAAAAGAGAATTGGCGCGGCTGGCGATGGAAGGACCAGAACATACGGCCAAGCGGAAAGAGGAAGAACATAAAACCGTAGCGAAAAAGGAATTAACAGAAATTGATGAACGCTTAACCAAAATCGCGACGGAAAAATCGGCTCTAGAATTAGCCTGGATTGATTTGGACGACAAGCGGACCAAGGTGAAAACGATTCTGGATCCGATTAAGGACAAGGAAAAATCGGCCGAGACGGAGGAAGCGGCCTTGGAAGAAAGTGAGGCCCGCGAGCCCTTCCCCAAAGAGCGCGAGGCGACAGAAGGCAAACGCTGGGAAGTCCAGCAGAAGCGCCACCAGATTGAAACGGAGAAGTGGGAAGTAGAGCAAAAGCTCTTGGCCTTGGAGGATCAAGTGGCCGATAACACCAGTCGTTATCAAAAATTATTGGATGAAGAAGATGAGCTTAAGACCAAACGTGATGGTTTAGAAAAAGAATTATCATGAGCGACGATTTAAACGATAAACGGCGCAAGGCCCAGCTGGCAATGGAGAGCCCTAAGCATAAGGCGGCGCGTGAAGCGAAAGAACAAGCAATCAAAGCCGAGGCCGATACCAAGCGGAAACTAGCGGAGGACTTACAGAAAGATCGCGAGGCGGCCCAAGCGGCGGAAATAGCGAGACGCGAAGAAGCGATGAAAACCGAGACTAAAGTCTGGCAAGAGCGTCAGTCGCGTTTAGGAAAAATTGCCGCGGCTAAAAGTACGATTGAGGAAATTAGTAAAAGTGATAAGAGCGATCTCTCGCCGATCCGCACTTTTAAAGGCGACCTCGCCAGCGTGGCGAGGAGCGGCAATTTATCGGTAGAAAATATTATTATTAAAGAGAAGGAGCGCGGCCGAGAAGAGGCGGCGCCAACCCGCCATTTTTCTTTAGCCGCAATTAATTGGCGGCTAGTGGGCCTCGCCGGTGGGATATTATTAATCCTCGCGATTATTGGCGGGGGAGTGTACGTAGTCTGGCCCAGCGGCAATACGCCGGCGGCCCCAATTTTACCGGTGACCAGCTTAATTATCCCATCGGAACGGCGCGAGATTAATGTGACCGACCTCTCACCCGAGAAATTGGCCGCCGCCCTAATGGCTCAACATCAACTCGTGCCGGTGAGTACGGAATCAATCACTCAATTATATTTTACTACCGGCAAAGGTACGGCTAAACAATTAGTCCCTTTTACCGCTCTGGCCAATTTGGCCGAGCTTGATTTACCGCTTAATTTTACCCAGAGTTTAGGCAAAGACTTTATGCTCGGAACTTTTAAAAGCCAGACTCCAGCCGCCTTTTACTTATTTAACACCACTCAACCAGACGCTCTCCGGGCCGCCATGCTCGGTAATGAGCGCCAAGTGATTGAACAATTGTTTAATCCGCTCATTGGTCCGGGAGTAAATGCGATCGTAGAAACAGCCCAAGTCCGCGACGGGATCTTAAATAATACCGATGTCCGGATCTTCACCGGCCTGCGCGGCCAAACGGTCTTTGTCTACGGCTTGATTGCCAATAATCTCTTAATCATCACCGAGAATGAGGCCACCTTCAGTAAAATCTTCAACGCCTACCGACCCTAGCCGATCCAAAAGTAATCTGCTAGACTAAAACTATGGATACTAATCACTTTAAAGAAATTTTATTGGCTGAGGAAAAGCGTTTAACTGAAGCCTTAGCGGCCGAGCAAAGCGAGGCCACGGAAGAAGGTAATCTCGCCGTAGAAACCCGCGATGAAGTAGCGGAAAAATTTGAAGATTCAGATGAGCGCGAGGCCACTCACCAAACTTTAGAAAATCATTTAACGGAAGTGAGAAATGCTTTAGCTAAAATTGGCACTGGAACTTATGGTAAATGCGAAGTTTGCCAAGAACCAATTGAAATTGATCGGCTGGAAGCTAGTCCGACGGCTAAAACTTGCAAAAAACACTTGAGCGATTTAAACGGTCACTAATTTTTTAACTAAGTTTTATGCTTGCCCGCGTCCACGCCGCTCAAATTGTTGGTTTGAAAGCGGATATTATTGATGTGGAAGTGGATGTGGGTAAAGGCTTACACTCTTTTACCGTGGTCGGCTTGCCGGATAAAGCAGTAGAAGAAGCCCGGGATCGAATTAGCGCCGCGATCAAAAACTCTGGCTTTAAATCACCCCAGAAGGGGAATAAAAAAGTGATTGTCTCTCTCGCCCCAGCCGATATTAAGAAGGAAGGCGCCGCCTTTGACTTGGCGATTGCTCTTGGCTTCCTCATTGCCAATGGCGACATTGTCTTTAAAACCGAAGGGAAATTATTTTTAGGCGAGCTTTCCCTCTCAGGAGAATTGCGACCAATCAAAGGCACCTTGCTCTTAGTGAAAGAGGCGTTGAAAAAAGGCTTTAAAGAAATCTATTTACCATTAGACAATGTGGCGGAAGCCACACTCATCCGCGGAATTACTGTGTATGGAGCAAGCAATTTAACCGCGGTCTTAGATCATTTAAATGAACGGCCGGTGCCAGGCGAGAAAGTTAAACCCAAACTGCTCCCCGCGCCGGAGTTGGTGGTGGAAGAGGAGAAGGTGGCGCCCTTGTTTGACTTCTCGGAAGTGCGGGGTCAAGCCACCGGCAAGCGCGGTTTAGAAATTGCCGCGGCCGGCGGTCACAATGTGGCGATGAGCGGACCACCCGGGACCGGGAAAACCATGCTCGCTAAAGCCTTCGCCGGGATCTTACCACCCCTCGCCTTTGAGGAAATTATTGAGACGACGGGCATTCATTCCGCCGCCGGCGCCTTAGCCGATACTTTAATTACCATCTCGCCCTTTAGAGCGCCACACCATACCGCGAGTTATGTTTCCTTGGTCGGCGGCGGGGCTTGGCCCAAACCGGGTGAGATTACTCTCGCCCATCGCGGGGTCCTCTTCTTAGACGAGTTCCCCGAGTTTGAGAAGCGAGTGATTGAGGCCTTGCGCCAACCCTTGGAAGATAAAATTATTTCTGTCGCTCGGGCCAAGAGCTCGGTGACCTTCCCGGCTAATTTTATCCTCATCGCGGCGATGAATCCCTGCCCTTGCGGCTATAAAGGCCATAAAGAGCGAGAATGTATTTGCTCACCGGCCGCTCTCTCGCGCTATGAGCGGAAAATCTCCGGCCCAATTATTGATCGAATTGATGTCTGGCTGAATGTGCCCCAAGTCGATCCCAAGAAACTCTCGGATTATAGTACTGAGGAAGAATCGTCACTCAAGATCCGCGAGCGCGTAGCGGGAGCGCGGAAAATTCAGGAGAAACGATTTAAAACCGCCGGCTTACCGATTAAAACTAATAGCGAAATGACAGTCAAAGATCTCCGCCACTTGGCGCCACTCACGCCCACGCTCACCGACCTCCTCAATGACTCGGCTCGGCGCTTAGACTTATCGGCTCGAGCTTACCATCGGGTCATTAAACTGGCTCGCACCATTGCCGATCTCGCCCTAGCTGAAAACATTGCCGAACCGCACTTACTAGAAGCGCTCCAATACCGACCAAGAAAATAATTTAAAACGGATTTTTGGCGCCGCGGATTTCAAAGTGGACGTGGGGACCAGTGGTTTTACCAGTTAAACCAATTCGGGCAATAGTATCGCCCTTGCTAACATGCTCACCGATAGTCACTAGATTCTCGCTAATGTGGGAATAGAGCGTTTGAGTGCCATTAGGATGTTGAATAACAATGTAATTACCATAACCACCATTCCAACCGCCAGTTTTACTAATAATCACGGTGCCATCGGCAGCGGCGAAGATGGGTGCACCGTAATAAGTGGCTAGATCCACGGCACTATTCTTATAGCCATGGAGGCCTTGACTCTTCCGTCCGCCAGTAATTGGCCGCATAAAGTAACCGCTATATGTTGGGAGGGAAGATGAAGTGGTCCCACCGCCGCTTGAACTTGGCTTAGATACTGTCACCACCAATTCTCCATCGGGGACAATAATCGTTGAGCCAACTACGAGAGTGGTATCAGAGGAAAGATCGTTGAAGCTGGCAATTTCTGTGGCGTCGGCATTATATTTACGAGCAATAGTTTTCAAAGTATCGCCCTTAGCCACGGTATGAGAAACACCGGAAATAGGGAGGATGGTTAATTCCTGACCAGTTTGAAGCGCTGCCCCCCGTTTTAAATTATTAGACCAAACAATGGTATTAACCGAAACATCGAACATATTAGCAATCTGGGAGAGAGTATCACCCGGCCGGACAATATAAACACTGATTCGATCGCTTTTAGGGAAAGCGGGAACATCCGCAATCGTCCCCACCGGACCCGAGTCGGGAAGAAAAGCCGACCCACCCACAATCGTCGTATCGCCAGAGCTGGTGGCGGCCGATTTGGGATCCGGAGCTAAAGTAGATTCAAGTAAAGCCACGGTTTGAGAATTGCCAGCAGCCACTTCTCCTCCACTAAAGCCAAACAAAGCAGCCGCTAAGTTACTTAAAATCCCGGCTTGAGCCGAGCGGGCAAAAATGAGTCCCGTAAACAAAATAAAGGCCAAAAGGCCTACCTTTTTCCTCACCCCTTAATTATACCGCCCTGCCACCTAACCCCGCAACCGGGTTAAAATCTCCTGTTCCACCTCCGCCAAATCGCGGCCATAAGTAAGGCGGGAGAGCTCTTTCAGTTTTTCCTTCACTTCATCCGAGCCAGCCAGGGTAGTAATGGTCTTAAAGTTGAAGGGGACCGACGGTTCGCCCTTAATTAGGGTCCGGGCAATGGCCATTTGATTCTCAATCGTCGTTAAATCCCGCTCGGTAAAGGTCGGACCAAAGTGTTTAATTAAAGCTTCAGTATCGGGCGGTCCCACCCGGAAGGCGGCAAGCGACCCCACGTTGCCAAAGACCGCTTCCCTAATCTGATCCGTTAGCTGGGCAATAAATTGATGGGCGAGAATCAAATCCAAGCGATACTTCCGGGCCTCGGAGAGAATGACGGCAATCGAATCGGTAGTAAAATTCTGGAACTCATCAATATATAAATAAAAATCACGGCGCTTAGCCTCATCAACATCAGTCCGAGAGAGCGCCGCGAGGAGCAAACGGCCAGTAATAATCATCCCTAAGAGACCGGCATTAATATCACCGATCCGACCCTTAGCCAAATTGACGAGCAGAATTTTCCCCCCATCCATTACCTCTCGGAAGTTGAACGCCGATTGCGGCTGGCCAATAATCGGTCGCATATAATCGTTAGCAATAAAATTGCCGAACTTAGAAGTGATATACGGTGTCATATTGGCGAGACCCTGCTCACCACTGGTCTTAACCGCCTCCTTCTCCCAGAAATCAATCACCGTGGGATTGGTGGCCCGAGCCAGTTTCTTCTTCCTAAATTCTGGATCAGTGAAGATCCGCGGCACCTCCATTAAGGTGGCTGGTTCATACTTGGCATCCTCCATCAAGAGGAGGAGGGAATTGCGCATGTATTGCTCAAACATCGGCCCCATTGTTTCTTTATCAAACAGGCGATTAAAGATGGATTGAATTTCATTGACGATAAAGGTCTTCTCTTCCGGTCGGTCCAGATTATATTCCAACATATTTAGGCCTAGCGGTCGGGAGAGATCGCCAGGATTAAAGACAATCACATCATCCACCCGCTCCGGTGGGACGAGGCCCAAAATTTTATCCACCAACTCGCCGTGCGGGTCAATCACGGCTAAACCTTTACCCGCGGCCATATCTTGGACTGCCAAGTTGAGCATTAAGTAAGACTTACCGGTACCCGTTTGACCAACTACATACAAGTGCCGCCGCCGATCATCATCAAGCAAGCGGACCGGCCGCTTCTCCCCGCGGAAAATATTCTCGCCTAAAACTACGCCCTCATTGGGTAAATTAGCCGGCGGCGGCGCTTCCGTCCCCTTCTGCCAAGCGATCCGGGGTACATCGGTGGAGAAAGTAGGTAAATGGAAGAGACTGGCCAATTCTTCTGAATTTAAAGTTAACGCTTCTTTACGCTCAAACTCGCGGAAAATATAGTTGAAAATGAGTTGCTTATTCTTCCGCGGCCGGACGGTGATTAAACTATTACGCAGTGGCGCGGTAAATTGAGTGAGGGCATTAGTAACCGCGAGAAGAATACCCTCCGCCCGGGCCGCTTCTGTCGCGGCGGTAATCACTCGAGCATTGACCGAGAAAAGCGGTTTACTCACTTTCTGTTGTAGGGCTTTAATCGCTTCTTCATCTAAAGGTTTAGGTGGTTCATAACTAGCAGCTTTCTTAGTCTTATTTTCAGCTTGAAATAATTTAGCCACTTCATCCGGCTTAAAAAAGGCAGTGGAAATGACGTCGCTCAACTTATCGCCCTTCTTCAGCCGAGCAATGGCGCCGGTAATACTTTGCCGTGCCCGCTCACCGGCCGGCCTAAGCACTAATTGGAATACCGCCCCCTCACCCAGCTCATTTAATTGAGAAAAGGTGCTCACGACTGGCGCAAAAGTATCTACTTCCGCCTCACGATAGGTCCGAATCGGCAACACCGCCTTACTCTTAAGCTTGAAGGTAGCGGCACTGGCGGCGCCGTCGGTGGCAAAAATAGTGTAATCACTCGCCGGCTTCACTTGAGCCCGCGGGAAAAGACCTTGGATTTGCCGGCTGGCAAAGTCAACATTCGCTCGAGGGACGGCTAAGTAGAAATGAATGGCCTCGCCGCTATTGTGGACGGCCATCTCTAGGGCTACTGGCTGTTTGATCGCCGCCAAAGCGTCAAAAAACTTCTCTGACTTATTGATCTCGTCAATTAAATTGGCCTTATCATCCTTCTCGCCCTTGGGGATACTAATAGCAAGCGTAGTGAGCGAGAGCGACTCCATAAACGGCCGGCGGAGAAGGCGGACTAAAACGGCCAGCAACACCGCCACCGCAAAGAGGAGGACGAGCGTGGCAATAATGGCATTAAGGGTCATAGAATTTACTTATTTAACCACGCCGCGGGACTTTAACTCTTCATAAAGATGAGAGACTAGAGCGTCGTGGAAAGCGTCTAAAACGAAAGGGGATTCCTGCTTGGCGGCAGTAATGGCCTGTTTAAAACCGCGTTCACCAATAGTGGCAATGAGAGTATTGACCTTGGCCGTGCTGACTTCATCTAAAGTATTAAGGTAGTCATCGGCAATTTGGGCTGGAGCAGAAGTAATTTTGGGCCCAACATAATCGCTCACTACCTGATGCACCACCTCGCGCTCGGGCGGCAAGGCACCGCGCTCGGCCGCAAGGGCCGAGCGCTTGTCTTCAATCGCTTTACTTAGCTCGGCAATCTCTGCTTCTAAAATTTTTTCCTGTTCCATAAAAAGTGAAGTATAGACACATTATACGCCATAAGTTATGCTTAAAACAATGAGTCAAGAAATTCCTAAATTAGAAAATAAGGCCGAAGAACCACAATATGATCATTTTGTGTCAAAAAGTGGCAAAGAATATAGAGCAAGAATACTTGAGGATGGATTAATAGAATTCCAAAATGGAACAAGACCAGTAAAACTAACTCCCGAAGAGTGGGGAAGAACACGAGAAAGAAAAGGGTTAGAATTAAAATCTGATAAAGAATTAGAAAAAATCGAAGAAAAAAAACCCATTAACATGGAGACTGTTCAACGAGGAGATATTTTAGAAATGAGTGATGGTTCATTCTTGCATATCATCGGCTGGGATGACAAAACCGGAAAGATGAAATATCGGAAAATTGAAAAGGATATGAGGACTGATAAAGAAGGTATGTTCAAAGTCTTACCAAAAGAACAGTGGTTAGGTTTACAAAATGAAGTCAAAGAATATTTACCAGTTGGATATCAAACAAAAGGAAAGAGAAAACCTAAACAAGAACAGCCAAAGAAAACTGATCAAATTGATAAACAAAAACTAGTCGGGGAATCAAAAACTCCTGAAGGATACGAAGAAATGTTGGCTGATTTAGAAAAACAAGAACCACCAATTCAAGAAAAACAACCAGCACAAACAAAAGAAACTAAAACCAAAAAGCCAAAGACATCTTCTTTAGAAAAATCGCGGGAAATATTAGATGAGCTAGATAGACCCATTTTACCCAAAATTGGTCAGGTGATAACTAGCCGCGGGGGAATTAGTCGCCGGGTCTTTGCAATCGATCAGGATAAAAAATTAATTAGTTTTGAACAAATTGACACGGGTGATAAAACCCAAATGACTTTTACTGATTACGAAAAATCTAAAGAAAATATTCACAATATTCAAGGACGGAAAGAATTTGATGAAAAATACAACGAAGCCAAAGAAAAATTAAATAAAACTGAATCATTGAATTTGAAAGCTGGACAAACTATTTTTACCCCTAGCGGCGAAGCGGTCAAGGTGATTGAAATGGTGAGAGAACCAAAAACTGAAGATGCCGCCCTTAAAGACGGTTATGCCGTGTTAGAATTCCAACCCAAACAAAATGAAGATAAAACCTGGCGGAATAAAGAGGTGAAAAGGGAGGTGGTACCCTTCCATAAATTACTGTGGGCCGCCGAACAGGGAAATTTAAATCTCAAAAAACCAGCTGAAAAGACGAAACCAAAAAAGGAATACACGGTTGATGAAATGATTGAAGCTTTTCCCACCACTCCAGAAACAAAACATGTAACCAAAGAAAATATTAAACAACAACTAAGACAAGCTTACTGGAAACAAGCTAAAGAAAAGGAACTGGATAGACGAAAAAATGAAGAAGAACAATACGGTCAGTTCTTAGGTCTCAAACCAGAAAAGAAAACTGAAGTTCAACCTTCACCACTACCAACAGAAATAAAAAACACCGGACGTTGGAAAAAATTTTGGGGAAAAATTGAAAATAGACTTAGGCGGTTGGGCCAATAAGACGCTTGTGTTACTCTGTTCCTCGTGGGAGATGTGGAAGAATTAAATAATGAGCAGAAGGAAGCCGTTTTACATACCGACGGGCCGTTATTGGTGGTCGCTGGCGCCGGGGCCGGTAAGACGCGAGTCATTACTTATCGGATCAAACATTTAATCGACAGCGGGATAAGACCGGAAAATATTTTAGCCATCACCTTCACCAATAAAGCGGCGCGGGAGATGCGAGAACGGGTGGAAAAATTACTTGGTGCGGGCGGAACATTGCCAACTGTGGGCACTTTTCACTCCCTTGGCGCCAATATCTGCCGGGCTCATGCCCGCGCCCTGGGCCGGACGAAATATTTTACAATTTTAGATCGGGATGAATCAATTGGTTTAATTAAAGAAGCGATGCGGAGCGCGAATGTGGATGAGAAGCGCTTTGAACCGAAGAAAATCTTAGGCGCCATCTCCCGGGCCAAGGGCGACGGCTTTAGTTTAAGCGAATATAAAGCTGAAGCGGGGAATGAATTTTACCCTAAATTGGTCGCTGGCATTTGGGAAAAGTATCAAGCCTTAGTCAATAAAGCTAAGGCCTTCGACTTTGACGATCTCTTACTGGAAACGGTTAAACTGCTGAAGCGGGAACCGGAAATATTGAAAAATTATCAAGATTTATTTAAGTATATTTTAATTGATGAGTATCAAGATACTAATACCGTGCAATATGACCTGGCCAGATTACTAGCGGGGGAGAAAAAAAACTTGTGCGTGGTGGGCGACGTGGATCAATCCATTTACTCCTGGCGCGGCGCCGACTTCGAGAATTTACTCCGCTTTGAGCAAGACTTCCCTGGCGCCAAGGTGGTGCTCTTGGAAGAGAATTATCGCTCCACCCAGACCATCCTCACCGCGGCTAATCAGGTGATTAGTAAAAATAAAAAGCGCCACGAGAAAAACTTGTTTACTAAAAATAATGAGGGCGAGCAGATTAGCTTAATTGCCAACTTATCAGAACTGGCCGAGGCCGACTTTGTAGCCAGTGAAGCGAAGAAATTAATTGCTAATGGTGAAGTGGCGAGCAATGTGGCAGTACTGTACCGAGCCAACTTTCAATCCCGTGTTTTAGAAGAAGCGATGCTCCGCCACAATGTGGCCTATCAAGTACTCGGCACCCGCTTCTTTGAGCGGAAGGAGGTGAAAGATGTGATGGCTTATCTGAAAGCGGCGCTGAATGATGAGGATTACGCCAGTTTAGCGCGGGCGAGTGGCACGCCCGCGCGAGGGATTGGTAAAGTAACACTCGCTAAAATTGCCGCCGGAGAAAAAGATAGTCTACCCAGCGCAATGAAGCAGAAAGTGGGGGAACTATTCTCCACTCTCGGACAAATAAAATTAGCCCTAGAAACTAAAATTGCCTCGGAAGTGATTAAATCTATTTTAATGTTGTCGGGCTTGGAAAGTAGTTTAAAAAAGGGGAGTGAAGATGACTTAGAACGCTTAGAGAACTTGCGCGAGTTGGTAACACTCGCCACCAAGTACGACTACTTACCGGCGCCAGATGGTATCTTGGCCTTGCTGGAAGAAGTGGCACTGGCCAGCGAGCAAGACTCGTTGAATGAGAAGAAGGATGGGGTAAAGTTAATGACCGTTCATGCCGCCAAAGGCCTAGAATTTAATGACGTTTTTATCACCGGCTTGGAGCAAGATCTCTTCCCACATGTTGGCTTTGGTGAGAGTGATCGGGATGAGGAAGAAGAGCGACGACTCTTTTACGTGGCGATTACCCGGGCCCGGAAAAAAGTTTATTTGTGTTACGCCCAGACCCGCGCCCTCTACGGGGCGCGGCAAGTCACCGTGCCGTCGGAATTTATTTTTGACATCTCCGATGATCTCTTAGAAGCGAGCGAGCATCATTTAAACAACTTACCTAATGGTGGAAAATCATATCTACCAGATATATTCTTTTAACAACACCTCCCTAATGCCTGCCCGCCAAAGCTTTAGCGACGGCGGGGTGGCAAATCCTACTTACCCGACATCTTTTTCTAAAACTTGACTACAATAAATGAAGAGCATAGAATTTTAAACAGCAGACGCCTGAAAGCCCGACTGGTTAAATCCAGACCAACTGGCCCTAAAGCGGTGACGGACGAGAGGGTATCCAGACCCAGAAGGATTGCTAAGCCGCGTTTGTCATGACAACGTTTGGGTCGAAGCACCTGTTCCCCGAGCTAGGGAGCGGTAGGGCACTGCATTAAAGGCGTCACCTGACGCCTTTTCTTTTTGGATTATTTTTCTAAATTTTTTTTATCAATCTTATCTTGAATATTTTTTTGAAAATAGCCCTTATATTTTTCCTGCAATTCAGATCGTTGCCAATCTGAACCACGGATAAAGTGCCGGCAACTTTTTGTTCCACACTCACATTTCATTTCATAATTTCCGGAATCAGTCATCGCATAGTCATACATTAATTCTTCACCTGGTTCAATATCTCTCATTGCTACAGTTTCAAAAAAATTAAGACTTGAACCGACGTTTGGCTCACATGAGTGATTAATAAGAAAACCGGCCGGTGGATTATTGATATCTTTAGGGCAAATTTCTTCGTGATCATTTATTTCATAACATAAGGACCGCCAAATTTTTGGCATTTTAGCCAATTCGCTTTTTGGTAAAATTTGAATGTCGGTTGTATTTTCAATAGTTTCGCCTTTATTTATCTTTTCTTTAGCGAAAAGGCCTCGGCCCTTATTGGCCGTTTCTTTAATATAAACCTTAGGATTTAAGTAATTTTCGGGCATAGTTTAAATGCTAGCAAAGTTGGCAAAAATCGGCTAATCCACGTATAGTTGGGCAATGGTAAAGGCAAAGAAATCTCTCGGGCAGAATTGGCTTAAGAACGAGAAAATCGTGAAGGAGATTGTGGCAGCGGCTAAAATTAGTGTGGGAGAACGAGTGGTGGAAGTGGGTCCGGGCCAAGGGATTTTAACCGCCGAATTACTAAAGACTGGCGCCCGCGTGGTGGCAATTGAGAAAGATGACCGATTAATTGAAGAATTGCAAGAAAAATTTGAATTAGAAATTAGAAGTGGGAAGTTAGAAATAATCCATCACGATATTTTAGACTTTGATCCCATTATTATTAATGAAGCCTATAAGATTGTCGCCAATTTACCTTACTACATTACTGGTGAATTTTTAAAAAAGTTTCTCACCACCCCCAATCAACCCAGTTTAATGGTAGTAATGCTGCAGAAAGAAGTAGCAGAGAGAATTGTCGCCGTGCCTATCGGCAGGCAAGCTCGCGATAAAAAAGAAAGTGTTTTATCTTTAAGTGTAAAAGTCTATGGTGCGCCTAAATACCTTAAAACAGTACCTCGGGGCAACTTTCAACCCGCGCCTAACGTTGACTCAGCAATCTTGGTAATAGAAAATATTTCTAAAAAGCTTTTTCTAGAAAATAAAATTAGTGAACAAGAATTTTTCTCTTGCTTAAAACAAGGCTTCAGCAGTAAAAGAAAGAAGTTAAAAAATAATTTAAATTTGAACGACAAACTTTTAGCCCAATATGGCGATAAACGAGCGGAAGATTTACAATTAAGCGATTGGCTTACCTTATGCAAAATAATTTAAAAAATAATCTTAAAAATACTTTTAAGGTTGCGGCTTTATTTTTAATCGTCATTTTTGCGATTACTTTGTACAAAGCGGTTTTGCCCAACACTTCTTCAATCAACAACAACTTAAGCGCCAGTTCTACGCCAGTCATTGCCCGCATTGCCCCCGACAAGCTAATTATCAACAATAATTTATTTAATTTAGAACTGGCTGACACCTCCGAGAAGCAAGCCCAAGGCCTGTCGGGGCGGGCAGCACTCGCCACCAGCACCGGCATGCTCTTTATCTTCTCTCAACCCGGGCGGTGGGGCTTCTGGATGAAGGAAATGCGCTTCCCCCTAGATATTATCTGGTTTGATGCCAATTTTAAACCGGTTTATGTGTTAGAAAATTTGAGTCCAAGCACCTATCCACGGACCTTTTACCCCAGCCAGGCGGCTAAATATGTGCTGGAGATCAAGGCCGGAGAGTGGCACCAAGCCCTCTTATCCACTAACTAGCCGTTTTTATCCCCAATTTATCCCAATAATCGTTTATAATTAAAGAGTGCCAAGCAAAAAAGTAATTTACATTTTTGCCATCCTTTTTCTCGTGGTGGTGGGGTGGCTTTGGTGGTTGGGTAGACCAACTACTGAAGCCGTGCCGGCAATTACTATTGATACCGCCAGTAGTACGGCCAATTTACCACCAACCTTGGTTAATAATTGGCCAGCCCGTGAGGCGGTAATTGAGAATAACCTAGCCCCCAATTATGCGAGTGGCACCAAGCCGGCTGAGTTTAGCTTTTCCCTCGGCTCGACCACACCGATTAAGCGCTCGGCACTGAAGATTGTCTCCGCCGCCACTTCCACTGTGGTGGCTTATGGCCCCGCCCTCGCCACCGCTCTCGCCCCGTATGCCGCGCCGCGAGAGAATGAGCTCACCGTCCTCGGCCAAGCCTATGACACTCAAGATGCCACCCTCGTGGCCAAGCTCAAGGCGGCGCGGATCCTTCACCAGACCGTGCAGAAGAATCTCCTCGCGGTGAAAGTGCCGGCTGACGCCGCCGATCTCCACTTAACTCTGGTCAATGACCTGACTGTCCTTATCTCGCTCGCCAAGAATATGGAGCAGGTGAGCACCCAACCCCTCCTTGCCCTCCAGAGCGGCCAAGTCTATCAACTGGCCCTCGTCAACTTTTACTCCCAACTCGGCACCCTCAACAATTACTTCACCAAGTGGGGCGTGACCCTGGACCAAAAAGATAGAATTAATATCTTCGTCAATATAAAATGAAAGAATTTTTAAAAAATCACGGTCGGAAAATCTTTATGGCTTTATTGCTAGGACCAACTTTAGTGCTAGCTCAATCAACCAATCCAACTTCCCAGCAAGAATTAAAAAATCCTTACTTACCCCAACAAGATAAAGCTATTTACTCACCCGTCCGAAATATCTTAGATTCTAACTTACCCAACACCACCGTTAACGATCTATTCCAACAATATGGTGATGCTTTATCCGGCTATGTGCAAGTAAAAACCCAACAGTGGGAAAATGACCGTATCTCTTGCTCTTCCGATGTTAACGATTTTCTTTATGCTTATATCAAACAAGGCCGAGGAGATACCCCACCTGGCGTCTGGAGCAAACTTCTACAACCCAACTTCTTCCAGTCTCGCAATGGTGCTTGGAATGATTACGACGGTGACGGCAAAATTAATGGCTTGTTTCAGGGTGGAGGTACTAGCGTGGTTCAATCAAACCCAAAAGGAGTTGATTCCGATCCAAATGATGGCATTGTCTTAAAAGGCAATTACGACGACTGGTACGGTTTTGGCGTCCCCAACGCTTACAATCCATTAGTTAAATACGTCAAAGATAATTTTCCCAATCAATATCCGGATGGCTTTATGTCCATCAGCCAATTAATGTTCCAACTCGGACTATCTTTAGATGACGACAATGATAACGACGGATTAATGAATAATGATCCAAAAGAAATGGTGTCTACGGCAGGTTGTTCAACCGCCAACATGAACGACTGCTTACCATACATGTTCTACGCCGCTTACAATGACGCTGATTTAAACCACAATAGCACCGGGGCTTACGACATCTTTAATCGAATCGTTTATGATGAGAATTTGGTACCGCAGATGAATATCACTCCAAATAAAGATAATCCCAATATGAATACCGGTAATGTTAACCCCTTTGCTGATAGTTCCTTGTACCCAACTGACCCAAATAATCAATGGGGGTATGAAGATAAATTATTTAACATCAATAATCCACCCAATCCTGGCGGTAGCCCAAATGATGTTCTCCCAACAGGACCAATAATTCAATATACTTACGATGCTGATGTGTCTTTACGACAGATTAGAACCTTCACCGACCAGGCGGCCTTTAATTCTGAGGAAATGAAGAAAATAATGGTAGACAACTGCGTCCGCATGGCCGACCTCCAAGGCATCATGGGCCGCATGGAATTCCAAACCTTAATTGCCGACCGGATTGCACGAGATATTTCTAGTGAGAAATTGCAAAATCTAAATGATTCTACTTTTGCCTATGCTTATGGAATTGATGATTCTAATTCTGACCCCAGTAAAAACGACCCATTAATAGTAGCCAACTTAGGTGATACCGTTAATAAAGCCCGGCAAAATGAAGCTAAAAAGTTTAATGACGAATTGCCAGATTCTGAAGTAAAAACCGCTTTAACAATCAACCAATCTGGATCATTACAGGGTATTATGAACTCAACCTTGTCTGATGATGAAGCGGCAGCTTTAGCAGACAATCAAGATGATCAAAATACAAACAACACGGCCGGTCAAAGTAATCCCAATATTGCTACAAGAATATCATCTTACTTACTATCAGCAGTTGTTGGCCCAGGACAAAACACTACCAACAACACCAATCAACAAAATAACAATGAATCATACTGGCAGGGATTACTTAAAAAAACTGGTCTAGGTCCACTCAACCCTTATGCTAGTTACATGTTCAGCAAGGACGAACTAGCCTTAAGACAAGACGCCGCTGAACAAAATGCTAGAGAAGAAGCTCTTGCTGGTGGTGGATTTTTACCTAAAAAAGATTGCTTGAAGAAAACCTCCGACGGCACCGGGTGTGCAGATTCTGTAAATATTTTCTCCGGCTCCACCATTATGAATTCAGTTAATTCTGCTGTTAAATCAGTTTATGATTGGCTCTCCGGTTCTCACAGTACCAGTGACTTAACCCCTCAACAATAAAATGTTCTCTCTTGGCAAAAAAACTGGGTGGATCAAAAAAATAACGACAAATATAATTTTTGCCAGTTTTATTTTGTCTTTGGTTCTACCTTCTCTATCTTATGCGGCTAACCAGTCAGTTGACCCAACCACAAGCGCTAATCTAGATGCTCAAATCCAGACTCTTCAACAACAAATAGACCAAATAAATAAATCGATTGATGATACTTCAGCTAAAATAGAAGCTAATAGTGGTTACTGGGGAACTTTTACTAATACTATTAGTGGTGGGTGGGATTCAATTAAATCGGTATTTAATTCACCATGGCTTTCTGTGGGCGGTCCGCAAGCTATTGGAGGTAAAATAGGCTATGATTATTTCTTTGGCCAAACCCAAAAAAAATGGAGCCAAGAAACCGCGAGTCTCCAAAGTGATTTAGAGAAATACCGGCAACAATTATATGCGGCTGATCTTAAAATTCAAGAACTCCAAGCCCAAAAAAACGGGGCCACTCAAGAAGAATTAAATCAACTCCAAAGGAAAAATCAGGCTGAATTAAATACTCACGCTGAACAAACAGCTACTCGTCTTGCTGCTAGTGACCAAGCTGAACGCATACGTTCCCAGTCTTGTACTTTAACCAATTTTAGTGTGTTTGGTTGTACTTTAGAGTTAATAGCGATGATTGGTAACTTAATGGCTTCGATATCTTCTTATCTTGCCTACTTCGCTAATTCAATTTTTAACGTCGCAGCCAAAGTTTCTATAACTGATTTTTATTACTTCGCGAGCATGAAAGCGGTTGGAGCCGCTTGGGGGATAGTAAGGGATATCTGTAACTTATTTTTTATTTTTGTTCTCCTTTACATTGCCATTGGTACAGTTTTAAATTCAGTTATAAAGATAGATACCAAAGCCGCATTAGTTAAAATTATAATTGTAGCTTTGTTAGTTAATTTTAGTGCTATTTTACCTAAAGTAGTAATAGATATATCAAATATCTTCACTATTCCAATTTATAATGAAATAAATACTATTGGCGGGGGTGATTTTACTACCGCAATTATTAAATCCTTGAAATTAGAGAATGTTGGAGTAACTTTGGCTCAAGCTGATCCTTTGGGTGACTTTGCTTCTGGAATGGGTACGGTAATTATTTCTGCTTTTGGAAAAATGATTCTATTTCTTATAACTGCCTTCGTAATGTTAGCCGGGGCTTGGTTATTAATTTCTAGGGCTCTAATTTTTATAATTCTAATTATAACCTCGCCAGTTTACTTTTTAGGTATAGCAGTCCCCGGTTTAGGTCAATATACCCAAAGATGGTTAAAAGAATTGATTAGCCAATCATTATTTGCTCCCGTAATGATGTTATTCATGTTAATAACTATAACTTTCATACTTGAACCAGGTGGTAGTTTAAGGGACCAAATAGCTGCCAGCTCAGGGGGCCATGCTGGAGTTGTCACTCTAGTCTATTTCATTATTGTTAACGGCATGATGCTGGGTTCATTTATTGCCGCTAAAAATATTGGGGCTGCTGGAAGTGGAGTAGCCCACAAAGCAGGGAGTAAATTAAAATCATTTGCCCTAGGCACAGTTGTTGGTGGAGGAGCTGGTTTTGCTTTAACTCGGACTGTTGGCTTAGCTTCAAGATCTATCGCCAATTCAAGCTTAATGAAAAACATTGAAAGCCGGTCACCTAGAATTGGTGGTACTTTAAGACAGATAGTTGGTTATGGAGGTCAAGCCAAATTTGGCATTGCTAAATCAAATTATGATGAAGGACTGAAAAAACGCCAAGACAGGCAAAAAGAATTACTTGGAAACCTTAAAGCCCCAGAAGACAAGGCTCGTTACTTAGCTAACTTAAATGAAACCGATAGGAAAAAAGCCTTTAGTGAATTATCTGATCGAGAAAAATTTGATCTTCATTCTAAACTGCCTATAGATAATAGACATAAGGGGGTAGTAGATAATCTTACTAAAGGTCTGAAAGGGGAAAAACAAGATACCTTCGAGAAATTAAGAAAAGAACAACTAAGAATAGCTGAGATAAAAGCTGTATCAGAAAACATTGATAAAATTCTTGCTGGTGGTCAAGGAGATTTAGAAGCAGAACTTCATAAATTAACTAGCAAAGAAGTTGCTGGACTAAAGAAAGAAACCCTAACTAATGATCGAGTGATTAGTCATCTTGGTGGTGATGACTTGGCAGCAATTCAAAGAGAAAATACGCTTAGCCGAGGAGATAGACAAATTATTGGTCAAAAAATACAGACTATGGGTACAAATTCAGCTAAAAGTTATTTAGGATCATCACCTGGAGGAATATTCTTCCGTCAAAATGCCAATGCAAGAACCAATACTCCCCCAGTAACGCCAGCCTTAGCTTCTAAAGTAAGCAACTTAACGTCTGGTCGCTTATCAACTGATCAATTTAGAAATGAGATTAGTCAGATGAGTGATAATGAAATTAACCAAATGTTTAGCAACAATCTTTTAGATCTAAATAACCAACAGATTATCAACAACCTAGCTCATCTTGATCTAGCGCAATTACAGAGAGTTAGTGGGAACTTAAATGCTGGACAAAAACAGTTATTAAAAGGGGTAATTAATAATAATTATACTTCTGTTAGCCAACAGGTTTATAATCATGTTCAATCTTGGTAACTATGACTAATTTAGACCAAAACAATGACATAGAAGTAAAATACGCCAGCCTACCCGACAATGTGAAGGAAGCTATTTCTTCTGTAGACTCGGCTAATAAAATCCAAGCGATTGCTAAAAAGTATAAGCTCCATATTGATCAGACGGGGGAGTTGGGGACGCAGGTGGGATTGGTGATGCTCGGGATTCTCGCGCCGCGAGACTTCGTCGCGGCGCTCGCTAAAGAGCTCGCGCTCACCCCGGAGCTTGCCCGGAGTGTAGCCACCGAGGTGAATGAGCAAATCTTTACCCCCATTCGGGACTCATTGAAGAAAATCCACCATCTTGAACCGGGGACTACTGAAACGCCAGAAGTTAAAGCTGAATCACCAATCAGCTCTTTCATGGCTAAAACCACTGAACCAACACTCACCAATAAGGAAAAAACGGTTCTAACCCCGGCCGATCTAGCCAGTCGTCCTAAAAAAGACTTCGATCCGTATAAAGAACCTATCGAATAAACGACAGAATGGGGTATAATATAGGGTAATGAATTTCCAAGTGCCTCAGTTTATTGAGGTAGAAGATAAAATCTTTGGCCCCTTAACTTTCCGGCAATTTATTTATCTGGCCGGCGGGGGAGCGCTCGGCTTTATCTTATACGCTTATTTGCCATTTTATCTCGCCATTGTGCCCATTCTCGCTGTGGTGGGACTTGCTCTAGCCCTGGCATTCTATCAATACAATAATCGGCCCCTCGTCCTCTTTTTAGAAACGGCTTTCCGTTATCAAATTGCTCCCAAGCTCTACATCTGGCAGAAAGAAGAGAAAAAGCCCGAGAATACTCCCGTCACCCAAGTGGCCCGCGAGGCCAGCATTATTGTCCCCAAACTATCTCAATCTAAATTAAAGGACCTCTCCTGGAGCTTAGACGTTAAAGATGTCACCAAATAATCTATGGCTACCTACGCTAAAACTACTCAAGACTTCCTCCCGATTAAAGAGATTCGGGACGGCACAGTTATTTTAAAGAATGGCGGCTTGCGGATGGTGATGATTGCTTCCTCCCTCAACTTCTCCCTTAAGTCAGCCGACGAGCAAATGGCGATTCTCTCTCAATATCAAAGCTTCTTAAACTCGCTTGATTTTAGTCTCCAGATTTTCATGCAATCACGGAAGTTAGACATTAAGCCGTATATTGGCATTTTAGAGGAGCGAGTTAAAGAGCAGACTAACGACCTGCTTAAAATTCAGACTAAAGAGTATATTGATTTTATTAAAACTTTCACCGACTCTACCAATATTATGGCTAAGGCCTTTTTCATTGTCGTGCCGTATGATCCACCAATTTTTACGGTTAATAGTGGTTTATTAAGTCGGATTTTACCCAGTAGTGGGAAAAAGAAGGGGACGACCGAGGGCGACAACTTTGAGGAGTATCGCTCACAATTGGAGCAACGGGTCTCAGTGGTGGAGCAAGGGCTCTCGCGCATTGGCATTCGCATCGCGCCTTTAGGGACAGAGGAATTGGTTGAGCTCTACTTTAAACTCTTTAATCCGGGGGAGACTGATGTCCCCACAATCAAATAATTTTATGGCTTTATTTAACTTTGGTAAAAAGAAGGAGGTAAATCAGGA
>JAHFNY010000002.1 GCA_023267075.1 Candidatus Vogelbacteria bacterium | reverse complement strand
CCCAATTGCCTTTGGTAATCAAATAAATAATTTTCATTGCTCTGGACTATAGCATAAAAACGCTTTTTGTGGTATTATCGGCGACGATGAAATTCCGTAGCCATCGCGCCACCATTGTCCTCTTATTGGGGGATATTATCCTATTTATTGCCGCTTTATGGGTAACGCTTTTTTTGCGTTATGGGGAGTGGCCTACCAGTAGCCTCTTTGACAGTCACCTCCAAGCCTTTACCGCCATTTGGGTGGCTTGGATCATTGTCTTTTTCATTTTTGACCTCTACCGTCGGCCGACCTCACTGTTTAAGAAAGATCTGCCTCAGACCATTGCCAATGCGCAAATTGTTAACACCATTTTGGCGATTATTTTCTTTTACTATGTGCCAATTGTCGGCATTGCCCCGCGGACTAATCTCTTTATCTATCTACTCGTCTCATTTATTTTCATCTTAGTTTGGCGGCGCTATTTTGTGCATCACCTCTACCGCGGCCGAGCCGAACAAATAATTTTTATTGGTAGTGGTAAGGAAGTTAGTGAATTAAAAGACGAGCTTTCAACTAATACTGATTATAATCTTAAAGTTAGCCAAGTAGCTGAACCACAGACTCTTACACCTGGGGCAATGGTAGTTTTTAATCCCGATGACCCTCAAGTAGCTTCAGGACTTACCCAAATTTATCGCTCCATGTTTTCTGGTAGTATTTTATTAACGCTATCTGATTTATATGAATTAGTTTTCCGGCGTGTGCCGGTGGAGCTTATCAACGAGCGGTGGGTAATTAATAATGTTTCTACACCCCGGCGGGGTGTCTACGACTTAGTTAAACGTCTGATCGATCTGGCTGTAGCTTTACCCCTCGGTTTAATTTCTTTAGTCATTTACCCGTTCATTTTTATCGCGATTAAATTAAGTGATGGGGGAACAATGTTCTACGCTGATCATCGGGTAGGTCGGAATGGGAAGGAGTTCGTAGTCTACAAGTTCAGAAGCATGTCGATGGAGATGGATCTCTCTGCTCGGCATGTTACTCGATTAGGAAAAATTTTACGCAAAACTCGTTTAGATGAATTGCCTCAACTCTGGAGCGTCATCATGGGTGAACAATCGTTAATTGGTCCGCGGCCCGAGAAGCCGGATTATGCCGCTTTGTATCGGCGGGATATCCCATATTATGATCTCCGTTATTTGATCGCTCCTGGTTTGTCTGGTTGGGCCCAGATTTATCATGATAATCATCCGCACTTTGCCCCCGCGGTGGATGCAACTAAAGAAAAACTTTCTTACGATTTATATTATATTAAACACCGGAGTCTGTGGCTTGATGTGAGTATTGGTTTGAAAACTATTCGGACCCTGTTATCAACTAAGGGTGCTTAAAGTATAATCTAAAGATGGATACAACAAAAAAGAAAGTTTTAGTCGTGGGCGGGGCAGGTTTTATTGGTTCTCATCTAACCGATGCCTTGGTGGCGGCCGGGCATGAAGTCCACGTGTTAGATAATTTAGCCGGGGGGAAAAAGGAGAATGTTAATTCTCAAGCCATTTTCCATCTTGCCGATATTAGAAATCTAGAAGAAATTAAACCCTTGTTCAAAGATATTGAATGGGTCTTCCATCTCGCCGCTTTGCCCCGGGTGCCGTACTCCATTGAGCATCCAGTAGAAACTAATGACACCAATGTCTCCGGCACTTTAAATGTTTTAGTCGCCGCCAAAGAGGCGGGGGTGAAAAAGCTTATTTACTCCGCTTCCAGCTCGGCTTATGGTGATCAACCGATCTTGCCCCTGGTGGAAACAATGCCGGCTAATCCGAAGAGCCCGTACGGTTTGCAAAAATATATTGGGGAATTATATTGCCGCGTTTTTTCCATGGTCTATGGATTACCCACCGTTTCTTTACGTTACTTTAATGTCTATGGTCCGCGTTACAATGCCGAAGGGGCGTATGCTCTGGTGATTGGGAAATTTATTGAGCAAAAGAAACGGGGTGAACCGCTGACGATTACTGGCGACGGCGAGCAGACCAGAGATTTTACTAATATTAAAGATATTGTTAGAGCGAATATCTTAGCCGCAGAAAGTAATAACGTTGGTCAGGGAGAAGTAATGAACACGGGTGGAGGCAATGGAGTCTCGGTTAATCGAATTGCGGAATTGGTGGGTGGGGAAGTGATTCACATTCCAGCTCGTCTTGAACCACGAGATTCTTTAGCCGATAATTCTCTGGCGAAAAAGTTAATCGGTTGGGAACCGCAGGTAAAAATTGAAGACGGTATTGCCGAGTTATTATAATTTATGATTGTGGATGGTAAGGCCCTCGCGGCAGAAATTAAAGAGCAGTTGAAATTGAAGGAACCCAAGCCCATTCTGGCGGCGGTCTTGGTGGGGGAGGATCCGGCCTCGGTCTCATTTGTTAATATTAAGAAAAAATTCGGCGAAGCGATTGGGGTGGAGGTGCGGGTGTTGGAGTATGAGGCCAACATTGCTCAAGCTGATGTGGAGGCGGTGGTTCAGAAATTGGGTGATGATCAGAATATTACTGGCATTGTAGTTCAGTTGCCATTGCCCAAACATTTAGATCAAGAAAAGATTTTGGCTTTGGTACCAGCCGAGAAGGACGTTGATGCTCTGGGGCCAGAGCCAAAAGTCTTGGATCCAGTGTCTGGCGCTATTGCCGAGATTTTAAGTCAAAATGGAATTGAGGTCGCCAAGAAAAAAGCGCTAGTGATTGGCAAAGGTAAGTTGGTGGGCCGGCCGGTGGCGGTGTGGCTTGCTCAACAAGGAGCGGTGGTGGAAACGGCCGACTCTCAAACCGATAATTTAATTGATTTACTAAAAGTGGCCGATATTGTGGTGAGCGGCGCCGGCCGACCGCACTTTATTAAACCGGCGATGATTAAAGAGGGAGTGATTTTAATTGATGCCGCCACGAGCGACCTGCCTGCCGGCGAGGCAGGAGCGAGTGGCAAACTGGCCGGCGACGCCGACCCTGCTTGTGCCGACAAATGTGCGATCTTTACCCCCGTCCCCGGCGGCGTTGGCCCCATCACCGTGGCCAAACTGTTTGAGAACTTGTTTGAGCTGGCGACTGATTAGTCTATTATAGTGTTATGGAAAAACATCCTCTCCACCTCAAAAATCCCGAACTCCAGACTTCCCTGGAAGTGGAGCGAGCGGTAGTTCGACAAGAACGTCAAACTGGTGAAAAGATTCCCAATGACCCCTCTGAGCGGATCGAGGCGTATATGGATCGGCTGGAGAACATTTTTCTCAACCCGGATGAGAAAACTAGGCGACGGAATTTGGAATTATTCCGCGATAAAATCTACGACGCACTGATTATTAAGCGAGAGAATTTTCCCGAGAGCTATTTTGAGCTCCAACAACGAGTGGCCAGGGAACGAGGCCAAGCAGTAGAACACATTCCCAGTGATGTCCGTGAACAGATGAAAACTGTCGTGATTGAAGATCAGAAAGTTTCCCTTGATGCATGGATGGACTATCTAACTTCCGATGATGCTGTGTATCCAGCGTGGTTCAAGTATTTTGTTTGGCGAAGCATCACTAAACTCTCCCAATTTGATAAAGAACGGGGCGAATTCAAAAAGCGGACCACAAGCACAGTTGCTCCGTACCCTGATATTTACCGCGAGCCATTAGCCCAAATCGCTGACATTTACGAAAAAGTCAAAGCCGATAATAAAAATCTTAAAGACCCAGAGATTCAAGAAAAATTTTCTAAAAAATTTCCTACCCTCTATGCTGAACTGATCCAGAAGTCACTTGCCACTCAGATTGAGAATAAGGAAGAGTTAAAGGGTAAGTGGATAAAATATGAGCAGAAACAAGCTGGAGACGCAGCCAAACTTTTTCAATCGCTAGAAGGCAAGGGTACCGGCTGGTGCACGGCTGGACGTTCCACGGCGGAAATGCAAATTGAGTCTGGCGACTTTTACGTTTATTACACCAATGATAGAGACGGTAACCCCACTCAACCCCGTCTGGCTATCCGAATGGATGGAAACCAGAGAATCGGCGAAGTCCGCGGGATCCTACCCCACCAAAACATTGAGCCCTTGATGCAAGAAGTTTTGGATGAAAAGCTAAAAGAATTTGGGCCAGAGGCTGAGACCTATAGAAAGAAAAGTTGGGACATGAAGAAATTGACTGAGATTGAGACCAAGATGAATCAGGATGAGCCTTTAACCAAAATTGAACTTACCTTCCTCTATGAGCTTAACGGCCAAATTAAAGGTTTTGGTTATGGCCGTGATCCAAGAATTGATGAATTGCGAAAAGGTAGAAATTTAGAAGCCGACATGTTGGTGATTTTTGACTGTGTCAAAGACCAGGTAGCGCACAACGTTAATGAACTTAACAACCAAACCAAGGTTTATATTGGCCCGTGGAATCTGGAAGTCTTTAAAACTATCAGAAATTATCCTAATATCAAGCATTTCTACGAATCTTTCCCGGACAAAAAAATCTTTTGGCAAACCTTAGAAACTAATCCTGCCGTTAATTCTCCAGATAAAGCCCGTGCCGCCTTAAAAGTTAAGAATATTAATATTTCTGATTACGCCGATGATATTCTTACCGAAACTGAATTTAGTCAAGAATTGAAGACTTATGAACTGGTGCAATTCACAGTTGAACAACTCGGCTTTCCTAAAGGCGCCACAACTCAAGATATTTACCAACGAGCGGAGGAACTTGGTCTGGACCTCTGCCCAGCCGAAGTTGGTCCCCAGCTTCGTTTGCAATATGAAGGAGAAGATTGGAAAGTAATTGCCATGGAACCAATCACTGGCTCGGCCGGTAGCCCGAGGGTGTTCGACCTGGACCGGTACGGCGGCGATTTGTGGCTGGACGACGATTGGGCGGAGCCTGACTACAGGTGGGATCCGGCCTACCGGTTTGTTTTCCGTTCTCGCCCGCCTGCCGGCGGGCAGGCAAGCCCTTAGACCCTTGATTCTTGAATTTTAATTTTTTACCCTTTGAAACTTTGACCCTTGGTCCTTGCTCCGCCCAAATTTTTTATCCCATTTTATTTTTGCTATAATCAATCACGGTACTAGGGGAATAGTCACCGGCGGCTACGGCTTCCGGCTCCCGAATCCAGTATCCGCAAAGGCGAGAGTCCGGACGGCTACGGCTTTCCGGAGAGAGTCTGGCGGGGTAAAACTTCATAAAAAATGAAGCTACTTGGTCTAAAGCGCTAAGGCATTTAAGATGCCGGATAAAATTCAACCCAGAAGATTGGTTTTCTTAACTTTCACGCTGGGTGGTGATATAGGTGGCGTTTTAGACGGAAACTGACTCGGCCGGTAACCCGAAGGTGTTCAACCTGGACCGGAACGACGACGATTTGTGGCTGAACGACAATTGGGCGAAGCCTGACAACAGGTGGAATCCGGACAACCAGTTTGTTTTCCGTTCTCGCAACTTACTTCATTTCTCCTCTGGTTTTTCAAATCAGGGGAGTTTTGTTTATTGTTGATTTTTAAGCCCGTTTGGCTATAATGGCCAGGTCTATGATTAAAACTCGGGTAATTGCCGTTTTATTGCTTATCGCCGGCCTCGCCGTCGGCTTTTATGTTTACCACTCCGAGGTGGCGCCTAATGCCTTCTTAAGCCGGCCTTTTAAGCTGGGCCTGGATCTCTCGGGCGGGACCCGCCTCATCTACGATGCCAACACTTCTACCCTTAACCCGGCTGATGTGGGTGATGCCATGAGCTCACTCCGCGACGTGATTGAGAAGCGGGTCAATGTCTTCGGCGTCTCGGAACCATTAGTCCAAACCGAGCAAGCTGGTCTTGGTGACAGTGCCAAACACCGCTTGTTGGTGGAGTTACCCGGCGTGACGGATCTTAAGCAAGCGCTAGCGATTATTGCTCAAACGCCGGTATTGGAATTTAAAGTTCTGCCACTGGGTAAAACGATTAATGATTTGGCAAACGTGGCGAGTGGCACTGATCCATTTATTACTTCTGGTCTCACGGGTCGCTTTTTGAAGCAAGCCCAAGTGACCTACGGTCAGAATTCGCTCGGGCCATCGATTAGTCTGACTTTTAATGCTGATGGGTCTAAACTTTTCGGCGAGATTACTAAAGCTAATGTCGGCAAGCCGCTCGCCATTTATTTGGATGGTAATCTCCTCTCCGCTCCGGTGGTGAATGAACCAATCCTGGATGGAAAGGCCGAGATCAATGGTCAGTTCACAGTAGATGAGGCTAAAACTTTGGTCCGCAATTTAAATCTTGGGGCTCTGCCGGTGCCGATTACTCTTTCTTCTACCGAGACGATTGGCGCCACCCTTGGCGCTGACGCTTTAGCTAAGGGGGTCAAGGCGGGGGAGATGGGCTTTCTCATTATCGCCCTCTTTATGATTGTGTGGTATCGCTTGCCGGGCGTGGTGGCGGTGGTGTCACTCGCCATTTATAGCGCCCTGATGCTTGCCATTTTTAAACTGGTGCCGGTCACGCTTACCGCCGCGGGGATTGCCGGTTTTATTCTGTCTATCGGTATTGCGGTGGATGCCAATGTCCTCATTTTTGAACGCTTGAAGGAAGAGTTGAAGAAAGAGCAGAAGATGCATGAGGCAATTAGCGCTGGTTTCTCGCGGGCGTGGCTCGCCATCCGCGATTCTAATATTGCTCACATTATTGCCGGTATTATTTTGTTCTGGTTCGGCACGGCGCTGATTAAAGGCTTTGCCCTCACTTTTGCTTTAGGAACTGTCCTTTCCATGTTCACGGCGATTAGTGTGACCCGGACTTTCCTCTTAGCTTTGGGGGTAAAACACAAAACCAAATTATCAACCTTTTTATTTTCTTCTGGCCTAAAAAGCTAATGAAGCTAACGAAGCTATAAACATATGTGGGTCATTAAATACCGAAAATTTTTCTATCTTCTCTCTGGCTTTGCCCTCCTCGCTTCTCTTGCGGCGATGATCTTCTTTGGTCTTAACTTCGGCATTGATTTTAAAGGGGGGACAATTGTGGAGCTTAATTACACTGGCACTCGGCCGGCGATTGATGACATTCGCGCCGCGGTTAATAAACTTAATCTTGGGACCGTCTCTGTTCAACCGACTGGTGATCAAGGTCTGGTGATGCGCCTTCGGACTATTACCAATGATGAGAAAAATACGCTGATTCAAGCCGCCGCTTTAAACGCCACTTCTTCGGTAGTCGAGAAACAATTTAGTTCTATTGGCCCGTCGCTCGGGGCGGAATTAGCCCAAAAGGCGATTATTGCCATTAGTTTAGTCTCGCTCTTAATTATTTTATTTATTACCTTCGCCTTCCGCGGGGTCTCGCGACCAGTTTCTTCTTGGAAATATGGTCTCATTGCCATTGCCACGCTGGTGCACGATCTCCTCATCCCCACCGGCGTCTTTGCCTACTTGGGTGCCATTCACGGGACGGAAATTGACGCCCTTTTCTTAACCGCGCTCCTTACGATTCTTGGTCTTTCTGTAAACGACACCATCGTTGTCTTTGACCGGATCCGGGAAAACTTAAAACTTAAAATCTCACCTCACTTTGAAGAAACGGTGGGCATCTCGCTCTCGCAAACTTTCACTCGGTCCATTAACACCTCCTTAACCGTGATCCTCGCCTTGCTCGCGCTCTACTTCTTCGGCGGGGAGACCACGCGCGACTTCGCCCTTGCTCTTACTATTGGTATGATCGTGGGTACCTACTCTTCCATCTTCATCGCTTCACCCCTCCTCGTAACCTGGAATAAATTCTCCGAAAAGCACGTTTCAAATAAGGGGAAGAAATTTTTAGATGAATCATAGTAAATCTAGCACAAAAGATAAACAAACTATGATAAATCACGGCAATAATCTCACTGAGAGAGTTGTTGTTGAACTAAGAAAGCTGGGCTGGAAGGCTTTAATTAGTCCATATTATGTCGATACTGGTAGAGACTTACCACGTGAATTAGATATTATTTGTGAAAAGATTATACCATTACCGTGGTTTTTTGGAGAAGAATACGTTTATGTCTTATTAAGATTGATTATTGAATGTAAAAATTTAACAAATGATATTTATCTTTGGTTAGATGGTAAGGATAAAATAAACTCTGAAAAACTCATACAAAAAACTTACGGTATAAGGGATACCTTTGGAAGTAATGTTTATACAAAAGAACTTCATTATGGAGAAGAAAATAAAGTTATAAAAATGTTTTGTGGAGAAACTGAGGGAAAACAATCAAAAGATACGGAAAATGAGCCTATTTTTAAAGCTGTAAATCAAGTTTTAAATTCGTTAATATTTTTTAGAGATAGGAAAGATCTTGGTTTATGGACTGAAAAAGAATTAGCCGCTACTATTAAAGGTGGTATTGTGAGTTTTCCAATGGTTATTTACAAGACTGATAGTAATATTTTTTGTAAGAATATAGGAGATCAAAACTGGTCTACTTATGATGTTGATTATTTACAACTTGAAACTAGATATGCTTTTGAACAAAAAATACCAACAGGCGGTTTATTGCGATCGGAATATTTTTTAGTGGATTTACTTCCAGAAGAAAAAATAACAAAATTTGTTGGGTATATTGAAAAGTGTATAGAAAGTCAGCTAAAGATTCTTAAATTTCCAGGTAGTTTGTAAGTAAAAAATAAAATTTGCTTTTTTATTTATATATGATATAATACGGCTAAGTCAGGGTGGTCCTGATTTAGTTCCTTGAAATTGGTGGTCCGGTTAGACTAGCTTGTGGCTAGAGACTACACCCGACGCACATCCCGCCCTTTTTGGGCCGGAAAGGAGAAAAGAGATGAACGCGATTAAGTTGAGTAGTTTGGAAGAGGCGAAGCAGTATCGGCCGAAGATTTATCTCTGGCTGTATCCGTTGGCTTTTGTTATTGCCATGTATCTGATCCCGAATAATCTGTGGTCACTTCACGTTGGTCATATCCACAACGACTTGGGCTACGTGGACCAAATTCTGATGTCGATTTCGTTGTGTGTTTGGCTGGTTATAGTTATCCGCTTCCGTCAAGGACTAATCGAATGGTGGCGGCACAACGTCATCGGCTACAAGCTCTGGGTCTTGGTGAAAGATATCGAAGGTGAACTTGATCCTACCAGCGAGGATAACATACACAGTAAAAAATTGGCTGGTTTTGTGGTTACTACTACCACCAAAGACTCCTGGTTCAAGGAGGGGCTACGAAACCAAGGTGAATTTATTAGTTTGCGATTGTCCTTGTTTTCGTTCTTTGGTCATTATCTTTGGACCAGGATGAAGTATGGTTACTGTTTGGCAAGATTTTCCAATCTATCTTTTACTGAGGTTGACATAAAAGATGACCAAGGTAACAGACTGATTGGTTTAGATCTACTATCGTGCTGCGAGTTTTATTCTCATGATTTTGCAGAGATTCGATGGGTTTTGAAAAAATTTAGCGCGTTTCACTCCTATTTTACTTTTAACTACTCCAGACAATCTAAGTTGATTGGGGGGATAGTTGAAGCCATAGGTTATCTGGAAGCTTCTAAACGGTTCATGAAATCGAAAGGAGCTGGGGCGGTTAGAGAAAGTCTTGAGAAAACCCTACGGGAAGTTCTTCCGGCTAATCACCCAGTGCTAGCCATGATTGATATTCCTAAGGCGTCGGGGGAGACAGTATCCACCAATTAAGTTTTGAGTTCTTGAATCCATTTATGGCCGAGGAGCGTCTGCTCCTCGGTTTTTTTGTTGTTAAATAAAGACCTTGACTCCTATTAGGCCTCGTGTATAATGGCTCTTGCGCCTTAGGAGGCGCGTTTTTGAGACTCATATTTAGAGTAATAGGGCCAGTCCTTTGACAATCGATCCACTTGCCCGAACATACTGAACGGTATGGGCGGGCACATAGAAAGTGCAAATAATGTATTTAGTATTTTTTCTTTTGTTCCGTTTATCTTTAAACTAAGAGTTTGATCTTGGCTCAGGATGAACGCTGGCGACATGGATAAGGCATGCAAGTCGAATGCTCCGCAAGGGGCATGGCGAACGAGGTAGTAACACGTAGGAACGCACCCCCAAGTCGGGCATAACTCGCCGAAAGGCGAGATAATTCCCGATAGTCTCGAAAGAGTAAAGATTTATCGCTTGGGGAGCGGCCTGCGACGTATCAGCTAGTTGGTAAGGTAATGGCTTACCAAGGCTATGACGCGTAGGGGAGGTGAGAGCCTGACCCCCACCGATGGGACTGAGACACGGCCCATACACCTACGGGTGGCTGCAGTCGAGAATCTTCCACAATGGACGAAAGTCTGATGGAGCGATGTCGCGTGGTGGATGAAGCGCTTCGGCGCGTAAACATCTTTTATGAGGGAGAAATTTTATTGATAGTACCTCATGAATAAGGACCTGCTAAACTCGTGCCAGCAGCAGCGGTAAGACGAGTGGTCCAAGCGTTATCCGGAATTATTGGGCGTAAAGGGTGTGTAGGTGGTCTGGTTAGTCTCTTGTTAAATCTCCCGGCTTAACCGGGAAGCGGCGAGGGAAACGGCCAAACTGGAGCGGGTGAGGGGCTAGTAGAACTCATGGTGTAGGGGTGAAATCCGTTGATATCATGGGGAATACCAAAAGCGAAGGCAGCTAGCTGGCACTCAGCTGACACTGAAACACGAAAGCGTGGGTAGCGAATGGGATTAGATACCCCAGTAGTCCACGCCCTAAACGATGATCACTAGGTTTTCGGAGTATCGACCCTCTGAGAGCCGTAGCTAACGCGTTAAGTGATCCGCCTGGGAAGTACGGCCGCAAGGCTAAAACTCAAAAGAATAGACGGGGACTCGCACAAGCGGTGGATCATGTGGTTTAATTCGACGCTAAACGAAGAACCTCACCAGGGTTTGAAACCCAAACGAAGTCTCGAGGAAACTTGAGATGTCTCACAAGGACGGTTGGGCAGGTGATGCATGGCTGTCGTCAGTTCGTGGCTTGAGTTGTTCCCTTCAGTGGGGAAACGAACGCAACCCTCGTCGCGTGTTACAAGTGTCACGCGAGACTGTTCGCCTCTGGCGAAAGGAAGCGAGGATGACGCCAAGTCAGCATGTCCCTCTGACATCCTGGGCTACACACATGATACAATGGCCATTACAAAAGGTTGCGACGAGGAAACTCTGAGCTAATCCTTAAAGGTGGCCCCAGTTCGGATTGAGGTCTGCAACTCGACCTCATGAAGTTGGAATCGCTAGTAATCGCAGGTCAGCTATACTGCGGTGAATACGTTCTCGAGTCTTGTACTCACAATAAAAGCGCGCAGCTGGTTATAGAACTAAGTCGTTAAAATCGACTCCTCTGGTCGTCCCAGAGCGTAGCTGAAAGATAGCCCTAGCACCGCGAGGTCTAGGGTGAAGGATCTGGAAGCAAACTTTAGCCTTAACATAAAAAGTGATGATTGAACCACGGAGGGGCGGTGAGCGTGGTGAAGATCTAAGACAAGTCACGTTGAGGATGAAGGGAAGAGTGCTATAACTTACCTGTGGAGATCTGACGTTGTTATCCGCCGTTAGGCGAGGTATAATGAAACTTACGCAGCGTCAGAAGTCAGCTGAGCCATAGTATCCCAAATTATATAGGGAGAAGGGCTCACTCTAGTGTCTAAATGCTTACAAAAGATTACATTGTTGGTTTAGTAGATGGCGAAGGCAGCTTTACGGTTTATGTCCGAGAGGCTACTTCGCCTAAAGTTAAACGTCGGGTAAAAGCGGAACCACGTTTTTATCTCAAGTTGATTGAGAAGGATAAAACTATTCTTGATCAACTTAAATTATATTTTGGTTGTGGTAATGTCTATTTCCAGAAAGATAATCGTCGTAATCATCAACACTGTTATCGTTTTGAGGTCACTCATCGTGATCATTTGGGTAAAATAATCGTTCCCTTTTTCAAGAAAAATCGCTTGCGATTACCTTCAAAAAGGCGTGATTTTGAATTGTTTTGCCAAATGCTTACATTGATTGAACGGGGTGTTCATCACACCCAAGCTGGTTTGGTCCGTTTAGCTAAGCTAAAGGCCAAAATGCACTAGAGCTCGCGTAGTGCGGGAAATCCGCCTGCTACGTGGGAACATCAATTTTAAGTTTCTAAAAGATAATCGCCCGTCAAGCCAAGGGAGCCGGGAATGCCCAAAGTGTCGCCTTTGGCGACCCTACGGTAAGCTCGGTGACAAGGGTTAAGTCGTAACAAGGCACGGCTAGCGGAAGCTGGTCGTGGAATTTATTCCAGTCTGTAATGGGCGTCAGCCTATTACTTACAGGTCGTCCCCACTCACGGTCGCAAGACTAGAGTGGGGAGAGGGATCGTTGTAGCCCTCATCGTGCTCGTTTCGAAAGAGCAGGAGTAACAATCAACGTGAGTTGGAGGATCTCGTAAAAGCCTCTATAAACGGAACAAAAGAAAGGATACTTGACTTTTTGCTTTAACTATGCTAACCTCTTAAGTAGAACAACTTAGGGGGTCTTTCCATATGAAAATAGTAAGAGACTACTTCTTGCTGATGGGTGAACCGTTGTTTTATTTGGCGGTTGCCTTACTTTTTTTCGCATTCCAATTGTATTTAGGTAACAAATAAGCGCCAGCACCGGCGCTAACACGGAGGAGAATAGAGATGAACCGATTTTTTGATGCGATGTTATCTCGCAAGCATCAGTGGTGGTATTGGGCCATAGCGACACTTTTTGTGATGGCTATGTTGATTGCTGTTCACAGGATCAAAACTCAAGGTCCACAAGATGCTGATCATGTTTGGTTTTCAGCGCCAACCGGACATATTACCGAGACCCATATGTTTCAAGGTCTTAAGGTGGAAGTCGTCGTCCCCTGAATGTTTTCTCGTTCACATTTGGCCCCCCCGTACTCTCGCAGTGCGGCCGGGCCTTTTCTTTTACTTAAAAAGTGTGCCCCGTATCGAGACAGACCTCGAACTTTCAAGGTGTTGCGCGATATGGTTGAAAAGATTATAGCGCACTATCAAAACAAAGTCCCTGAAGTCCCCAAGTCTACTTCGCCCTCTACAAAGAACTAAGTGATTGTCTCTGCCAACGTCTCGAAGTCCTTGCGATCTTACTCACATCTCGTCAAAACACTGGAATAATTGGCACCGTAGGTTCATTGCCACTCCGATTCTATCTCACCGCTGCCGATACAAGCGCTACGTTGCCAGTGTTATTCTTCTGGATTCCACTTATCGCTCGTCGTAGACCGTAATCGCAATAACAGGCTGCTTAGCCCCTGTCGCATCGTTCGGTAGTGCCCTGCCAAGGCCATTGCAGACTGTGCTATAGAACGACTTCGCCATGATAGGAAGAAGGGCCATATTTTGATGGCCCGTGTCGAAAACGTCGCCCGCGCGAAGGAAGTCTTCGAACTGTACAGACAGTACCCGGAGTTTAACCCCGTCCAACTCCACACAGGCATTAAGTCGGTCCGACAGCGTGAGTTGATCCGGCAAAAGATTGTCTCTAAAGAGGCGCGAATCATCGTCTGTGTAGACATGTTGGGAGAAGGCTTTGATCTTCCCGAGCTCAAGATCGCAGCATTTCACGACATAAGAAAGACGCTGGCCGTCACTCTTCAGCTTGCCGGTCGTTTCACTCGCGCGCGCCCAGACCTCGAAGGGGAGAAAGTACTGAAGCTGCTTGATATTCCACCAGATGATACAGATCATAGTGCCTTATCCGCCGAGCTGAAAGAAATGGCCGTCGAGTATATTCTGGGAATTCTCGTTTTTGGAGGCATACCCAATGTTTACTGCAGGACCCATTTACGGTTGCTTGCCTTGCATCCTAAGACATCCCAGCAAGAGGGGTCGCGTAAGGATGTATTGTTGCTCGAACATCTAGTTCGATGTTTTCTTGTTTGGTCCTTGTTGAAGTATGGGACAAAAGGCCCGATGACACGTACTCCCCAAGAATGGTGCGATCACGTCAAAGAATGGTGGGATACTTTTGCCAGACAAATTCAGAATGACGACTTAGAATCAATTATTCATGTGGAGTATAGACGAATGCTTACGGAGCGGCTGTCAGATAAAATTCAAAGCACACCGATTTTGTCCTATTTCGTTAGAATTGTGCGGGCGGTCGATATGTTTCTTGGGCAAAACAGCGAGGAGTGCAAAGACAAACCGAGAGTTAAGGCGTTGAGGCGCGAATGGTTCAAGGCACTTGGGAGTACAAATAAGAAGGTTGATAAGCAAATAGCCGGATTTCTTGAAAGTAAGTGGACTTTTGCCCGCCCTGCAGATGTGGATTTTGGTATTACTGGCCTGTGTGAAAAGCAACTTCATTCCAGGCGACTTGAATCTTTGATCGGATATCTTGCTCTCACTAGGAGCCTTTGTTCGGTATTAGACCGCTGGATCGAGAAGGAGAAGGAAGCCAAGGTTTTTTTGAGTAGAGAAAACATTTCAAGTGAACCTGATTTTAGTAATTACCAGTATGGACCCTTTCTACTCGATCCCGCGACTGGCGTACCATTTAGTATTGGATGTGACGTGAGTATTAAATACATGAACATACGATTAGCATTTCTCAAGTCTATGTGGCATTTGTCGGAGGTCAGTAAAGAAACGGAAATAGTGTCGATTTTAAGAATGGCCAAACGGAAATCGGATTTTCTTTTTCCAAATCTTGACGCGGAATGAAGAGAGAAGATTAGTCTGTTCCGGTTAGTGCATCCGAGGTTTTGGATAGAGTATATATAACTTGACAAATGTATAAACAGATATATGCTGTATTTGGATATTGATATGTGATAGCCAGATGTTAAGCGGTTATGATTTCCACTAAGGTTGTCTGATGGACTTTTCGCCCGGCGTTCTTACCGCCTCCATTGTGGGGGCGGTGAGTTATCGCCGTCGGCGAGGAGGAAATCTAGATGGCTTGTTTCAATCGTAACTGGAGTCTAATCCACGACACGACATTAAATTGTATATCGGTGCAAGTTTTCGGGAGATTGGGGAATGACGGGTTTAGGCTTAGGATCTTAGTTTTCAAGTCTTGCTGTCGGGGAAATCGGATTCAGAAGACGAAGGTATTTACTCCTCGAGACATTGTACCCCTAATCAGGTCGCTCACATTGGTTAGAGACTGGATTACGCTGACGGAAGACAAGGAGTCTTTGATTCGATAATTTACGTTGGTCCAAAGAATATACTCCGCAATTTTTGGAGCCGAGATATCGCCAAGCGCAACTTGATGATTGGCGTCGTGGAAACAGTTTGTTCGCCTCGCCAGTAAGTATGGCGAGGCTTCTTTTCTGAAGGACGTGGACTTTCAGGGCTGCCAATGACCTTTTTCGGATGACTAGCCTGATTTATTTCGTCCGGGTATCTTGTAGGCCGCAGATAACCTTTCTACGTGACGTGAACTAATTCGAAGCCTGAACCAGACGCAGTTCACGCGACGGTACGCGCTCCACCAGATTTCGACGCTTGTCTGCCAAGCAGCGTGCCAATCAGTTCCAGATACGTCTATGTGATTGTTGTCGCGCAGTTCTTTTTTGAATCGACGTTTATCTCTGACGAACTCATATGCGAGACGAAGAAAAAACCCCCCAATTGTGGCCGCGCTGGAAAGGAGAATAGAACCAGTAATGGTCATTTACTGACCTCTGAGATCCACTGGAGGTATGAGCTGAATCCGTTGACTATCGGAAGTTGCACGATCTCCGGTACTTCGTAGGTATGATTCTGACGAATACACTCCTCAATCTCATTGTAGAGTTCCGCTTTGGCCTTGATAAGAAGGAGACTTTCGTTGTCCTTGTTTACCTGCCCCTTCCATGTATAGAGGCTCGTGACATCAAAAATTTGAATGCATGCGGCAAGTTTTTGATCCAAGAGTGCCCCCGCGATTTTTTCTGCTGATTCACGGGTTCCACAGGTAGTGATGATTACGGAATACTTGCTGTTTTCGTGCATGTCTTTCTCCTTGCTACTGCCGGATTGTTGCATAGGGATTGGGTTTGTAACCGATCGCCGTGAGCAGTTGCCTCACGAGGAAGGGCTATTATTTGAAGACTATAACCTAGAACTGATATTACTGCAAGGAGTAAGCCTTGAATCGTAGCCAATCTTAAACATTGGTCTGATTTCGGCGTTAGGTGGATATGCTTGCAGGAAAAATGTCACCGTAGAGGCTATTTCGACAGATCTTTGTTGCGTTGCGTAACGATGTTGCGTGATTGCGTAACATAGGCGATCATCTGCTAGCCTTTTCTTGACCGTATACGACCTAGAGCCGACGTAATTACATTTGATACAACCCGTCTCCGGGCCTGCTTGTCCTTCGAGCCAACCGGCTGATAATTCACTTTTACCCGGTAGCCTTTGACTGTTTTCACCGTGCTTGCCGACATCGCTTCAAAACGTTCAATGATTGCGAACAATTGTTCCGGCGTCACGAAGTGTATTCGCATTAACTGCTCGCTGAGGAATTTGGCCTTGGTTTGTTTTTCAATGTCCGCAAGTTTTTTCGCGTCAGAAGATATGACCGCGACTTGGGTGTATCCGGCGGTAAGGCATTTTTCAATGTTGGACAATTCGTGTGCCGGCGATGTACTGACGCTGATTTCGCACGCAATCGACACCGGAATACGAGAGGAACTAGTCGATGAGGCAATTCTCGCTCTCTTCAAGCAGCTACAGTTTAGCGAAAAAGAATGGCGATACTTGGTCCAAGAAATAGCCAGGCACAGCGAGAAGTGGGAGTCGAAAAAGGAAGAAATTAGTCGAAGTTTGAACCTTCAAATAGCCCGAACAAATGACCGAATGGATCGGTTGACCGACGCCTATTTGGAACAAGCCCTCGATCGCGAAGCCTTTGAAAGGAGAAAGGAATCTCTGCTATTCGAGCGAAAGGGGCTAGAGGAACAAATTCAGGAACTTTCGAGTGGTACAGAGCAACAGATTCCATCTAAGGTGCAGGGAATCCTCGAACTCGCAAATACGGCCTGGATTAACTATAAAGTGGCAAATTCCGAAGAAAAACGCGATTTAGTTAGATTTGCAACCTCGAACCGCTTGGTTGACCGAAAAAACGTCGAATTGACACCACATTTTCCTCTTGACTACCTGCTAGAACGAGAAAAAAACTCACACGGTGCGTGTGGTAGGACTCGAACCTACGGCCTCGTCATTATCAGTGACGTGCTCTAACCAGCTGAGCTACACACGCAAATAACCTTCAGACTATAACAAAGTTTCTTCAAAAATCAACACTTACTCCTCTTGAAACAGTTTTAGCTCAAAGGGGAAGAAGTGGCGGGCGAGGTGGTAAATAGAGTAAGTAATGAAGAAGGCGGCCAGGACGTCAATGGAGTAGTGGAGGTGGGCGAGGAGGACGACTGTACCAAAGAGAATGGAGAGAAAGATAAATAAGTAACGTAAATAAATTTTATCCCAAAAGATGAGCCCCATTAAAAAGGGGAGTCCGGTATGACCAGAGAAGAAGAGATCACCCCCCAGAGCAAATTTATTTAATAACAGACTGAAAGGATTAAGATCAAGCACGGCATGGGTGGGGTAAATACCAATATGGGTAAGCGAGATAAAGACCGAGCGGATGATAACGAAGAGGGCCACACTTTTTAAAATAAATGGGAGGCGTTGGATTTTAATTAGACCTAGGATGGTAATTAAACCCACCAAGCCGAAAGCGCCGTAGATAAATAAGCCATCAAGATCAAAGGCGCGAGTATTACTTAAGATAATATCAGTTACTGGATTACTGGCCCGCTCTATGGCGTAGAGATTGGCATAATAATTAGCCACCAAGCTACCGATTAAGAAGATGAGCCCACTCCAGAAGGCAAACCAATAATCTTTATTGAGCCAGGGTTTAGCGGAGGTCGGCATAATCTTTGGTGGTAGAGCGATGGAGCACTACTTGAGAGATAAAATTGATAAAATAAAAATAAGCGGTTTTCAGCGTCCCTTGGCCTTTTAATCGGCGAGCGGAAGTGGGCATAATTAACTTTAAATTAAACTTCACTTTACCATATTTGCTGGCGCGTCGAGCGAGATCAGTGTCCTCACCGTAGAACTCTATCTTGGTGTTAAAGCCACTCATTTTTTCCAACACTTCTTTCTTGATCAAAAAGTTACCACCCACCAACATATAGCCAGTAAACCAATACATCACCGTGGCCGCAAACCAATATAATTTGATCCAAATTTGCTGGGTGCGGGGGAAGTCATAATAAGTATATGGACCGCTTAAAGCCACTAATTTAGGATTCTGGTTGAATTCTTTTATGGCCGTTTTGGTCCAACCGGGAGGAAGATGGGTGTCAGCATCAAGATAAGCTAAAATCTCGCCCCTCGCCTCTTTAAGCCCGCGCTCACGGGCCCGGGTAAGACCTTTCCAATCTTCTCGCACTACCCGTACTTGCGGGTAATTACTGGCAATCGTCGCGGTTTGATCGGTGCTCGCATTATCAATCACTATAATCTCAAAGAAATCACTCCCGCCATTTTTAAGAGCATGTTCAAGACAACTGCCTAAATATTTTTCTTCATTATATGCCGGAATGATCAAACTAATTTTAGGTTTAGTGTCCATAATTTTGGGCTGTTTCATTATAAAGCTTTTCCCACTGATTAGTAATCTCTACCGGTGAGAAGCGCTCGCTGGCGTGTAAGCCGTTTTCACCCAAACGGGTGGCAAGGACCGGATCAGTCGCCAGTTTAATAATTATCTCGGCTAGCGCTTGATCGTCGCCTGGTTCCACTAAATAGCCATTATCGTGATTAATATATTCTGGCAAAGCTCTGGCCCGGGCGCCGATGACCGGCAAGCCAGAGGCGAAAGCCTGGAATAAACTCAAGCTCTGTGACTCGGCGGTGCTCATAATGGTGAAGATGTCACTCGCTTGATACAAGGCTTTTAAATCACTAGGGCTAACAAAGCCGAAGAATCTAACGATTGTTTCTAGGTCTAGTTGCTTGGTTAAATCTTTTAAACTGGTTTCGGCCGCGCCATGACCGGTGAGGGCGAGTGTTATCTCTGGTACGGCCGCTTTCACTTTAACCATCGCTTTAATAATTACATCTACGTGCTTCTCGGCGGCGAGCCGACCGGTGTAGAGAACCGTTTTCTCGGATAATTTGAAAAGTTTTTTCAATGCTTGCTTGTCGCTCGGGCTCGCTGCCGGTTTAAAGCCGGACACATTAATGGGGTTGGAGATGGGGGCCGACTTTTGCTTGAAGCCAGACTTTGCCATCTCATCTAATAAGGCCTGGCTTGGGGCCGAGACGAAATAGCATTGATTGTAATACCACGAGAAATAACGGCACATCGCGCCCGTGAGCCAATTAAAGTTAAGGGGACTATAAGCCATGAATTCGGCAATGGGAGTGTGATTGGTCCCAATCAAAGGAATTTTTAATTTTTTGGCCGCGACCAGCGCTTCTAGTCCGGCGCCAAACGGGGAGTGAGTATGGATAATATCAGGGGCAAACTTTTTAATCGCCTGATAGCCGCGGCCAAGAGGGAGGGCAATCCGGCTCTGGCCGGTGGCCGAGCCGGGGAAAATGACGCTCGGCAAACGGCAGACTGTGAGATTAGGCAGGGTTAATTCTTCCTCTTTCAAATTAACTTTCTCATAATCACCCCGAGCGTAGCGAGGGGCGAGGACTAATACTTGGTGCCCACGAGCAGTTAAAGTTTTAATCGAGAGGACCAGGGAATCGGTAATGCCAGAGAGTTCAGGATAAAAATTGTCGCTCGCAATAACAATTTTCATAATGATACTTTCTCTTCTCCTTCTTCCAGTTTAATGATCTCGCGCCGGGCATAACGGGAAAAGAGGAGATAGAGAACAATTAAAATTCCTAAGCCGGCAATAATTAAACCAAAAGAAGTGAAGTAATCAGCAAACTTTTGGTAGGAACTACCAAAAAAATAGCCAATAGTTAAAAGAACCAAATATTGACCAAAGGTAACCGGCAGAGCGTAAGTAAAAAACTTTTTTACTGGCAATTTGGCGAGGCCAGCGCTAATTAAAAATGGCGTGCTTAAGCCATACGCCAGCTTGCTGAAGAACATGGTCTTGCCACCGTGATGATGCCACAATTTCTCGACCGCTTGGAGATGACCGGCGAGGAAACCTTCACCGGAGAAATATTTTTTTACCAAAGCTCGCTCATTGCCAAAACGGCCAAGGTAATAATAAATACTGTCAGGGATAATATCGCCTAAAACGAGAATAAGATAAGCCGGGATAAAACTTAAATAACCAAGGGAGATTAAAAAGCCCACCACGAGTGCCACCACTGGGCCCTCAATAGCGGCGATGGGGAAGAGGATTAGATAGCGATAATGCTCAATTAAGGGGATTAGCCAGCTCACCCTTATATTATGCCCTAAAAGGCCTTTCTGCTAAAATGGCGGGGATGACTTGGCAAGGCTACTTTAAGGGCAAAAAGGTGACGGTGATGGGCCTGGGGCTCCTCGGCCGGGGGATTGGGGTAATCAAATTCTTGGCGGAACAGGGAGCGATTTTAACTGTGACGGATTTAAAGACTGAAAAAGAGCTTGCTCCTGCTTTGAATCAGCTAAAGAAGCTAAAAGCTATTACCTACCACTTGGGCGAGCATCGGTTAGAAGATTTTAGAAATAAAGATTTAATTGTTCGGGCGCCGAATGTTCCGCTTGATTCTATTTATCTTAAAGAAGCGGAGAAGAATAAAATTGAAGTCGAGCAAGATGCCTCGCTCTTCTGTAGACTCGCTCCAGTGGGGGTAAAAATTATTGGCATCACTGGCACCCGGGGTAAAAGTACGGTGACGCACTTATTGTTTGAGATTTTAAAACAAGCTAAAAAGAAAGTGTACTTGGCCGGGAATGTGCGAGGGACAGCCACTTTGCCGTTATTAAAAAAAATTAAAAAAGGTGATTACGTGGTGATGGAGCTAGACTCGTGGCAATTGCAGAGCTTTGGCGATAATAAAATTAGTCCGCATCTATCTGTTTTCACCACTTTCATGGTGGATCACTTAAATTACTATCATGGAGATATGGAAAGATATTTTGCCGATAAAGCCAATATTTTTATTCATCAAACTAAAGAAGATGTATTAATTGCTGGTAGTCAGGTGGCTAAAAAAGTAAAAAGTTTGAAGCCAAAAGGTAAGTTAATAATCCCCAAGCAATCACTCTTGGCCGGTCAGCATCGAGAGTATAATGCCGTCTTGGCCAGTACGGCGGCTAAAGTTTTAGGAGTGTCTGACTCGGTAATTAAAAAGGCGGTTAAAAACTTTAAAGGTTTACCGGGGCGATTGGAATTTATTAGAGAGGTAAAGGGGATTAAATATTACAATGACACCACGGCCACCACACCCGACGCCGTGCTGGCAGCAGTTCATGCGTTGAAGCAATTTAAGGGTAAAATTATTTTAATTGGTGGCGGGACAGATAAAGAATTAGATTATACTCGCTATGGCCAAATTGTGCCCAAATATCTCAAAGGTTTGATTTTATTTGAGGGTACGGCGACTAAAAAAATTCTTGTTACTCTACCTGCCTCGCCGGCAGGCAAGCCGTTGAAAAAAAAGTTTCCGGTGATTATGGTGGATAATATGAAATTAGCCCTTCGGCAAGCTCAGGGCCTAGCCAAACGCGGCGACTTGATTCTACTTTCCCCTGGCGCCGCTTCCTTTGGCCTTTTCCAGAATGAATTCGACCGCGGTGACCAGTTTAATAAATTGGTGAGGAAATTAAAATGAGTGTAAGTATTACTAAAGCTACCAAGGAGTTCCCGTTCCATGTTTCGGTAGGAGCGGTGCTTACTAATGATGAGGGATTAATTTGTGTTCATTTTTATAAAAAAGATGATTTGCCAATTGAGACAGAAAAAAAGAGCGATCTCTGGTTGCTGATGAGAGAATCAATAGAATCAGGAGAGGCACTAGAAACGACAGTTTTGCGAGGATTGAAAGAAGAATTTGGTGCGGCGGGAGAAGTGAAGGCATATCTTGGGTCAATTAAATCTCATTTTCCTTTGCGAGTAAGTAAGGTGGAAGTAGAAAAAACGACGCTCTACTTTCACGTTAAGATGACAAGTCTTGATCCAGAAAGTCGAGATAAAGATGAAGTAGAATCAAAGAGTGAAATTAAGTGGATTGCGCCAGAGACTTTAGAAAATATTTTTGTTGAACAAGGAAAAAAGTATGGGCGGAGTGATTTAGACGAGTCCAGTATAATAAGAAATTATCTTAAGTATGTTAGAAATTAATTTACACAATATTAAAAAAGTCCATTTTATTGGGATTGGGGGGATTGGGGTTTCGGCGATTGCCAGGATGCTTGCCCTGCGTAGCCTTGGCGAAGCAGGGATGCGAATTACTGGTTCAGATCAAAATCAGAGCTTAGTTACTGATGAATTAGAAAAATATGGGATAAAAGTCCACATTGGTCATAGAGCTGAAAACTTACTTCCCGATACTGAACTTGTTATTTACACCATCGCCATCCCGGCCGATAACCCTGAGCGCCAGGCGGCCGAGCAGTTGGGTGTGCCAATGATGACTTATCCCGAGGCGCTGGGGCAAATTTCTCAAACCAAGAAAACGGTCGCAATTGCTGGTACTCACGGTAAAACGACGACTACCGCCATGATTGCCCAGATCGCGCTCGCCGCTAACTTGGATCCAACGGTGGTGGTGGGGAGCTTTATGTTTGATGAGAATAATAAGAGGACCAATTTTATTGCCGGCACGGGTGATCTTTTAATTGCCGAGGCTTGTGAGTGGCGGCGTTCCTTCTTAAATTTATCACCCCAAATTTTAGTCATTACCAATATTGATAATGATCATCTGGATTATTATAAAGATTTGGCGGATATCCAAAGTGCGTTTATTGCCTTGGTCCAGAAAGTTCCGGCCGACGGTTATTTAATTTGCGATCAGTCTTTGCCGAATGTAAGCTCGGTTGCCGCCGCCGCTAAATGTAAAGTAATAGATTACAAATTAGAAAACACTAAAAATTTAAATTTACTCGTGCCTGGGGCCCATAATATTCTTAATGCTCAAGCGGCCTTGGCCGCGGCCCAAACTTTAGGAATAAGCATTGATGTCGCGGTCCAAGCCTTGAACAAGTTCAAAGGCACCTGGCGGCGGTTTGAGTTTAAAGGGGAATTAGGCGGAGCATTGGTTTACGATGACTATGCTCATCATCCCACCGAGATTAAAGCCACACTTGCCGCGGCGAAGGAGAAGTTCCCCAACAAGCGAATCATTGCCGTTTTCCAACCCCACTTATACTCGCGGACTAAATTGCTTTTGACCCAGTTTGCCGAGAGCTTTAAAGATGCGAGTGAGGTGATAGTGGCGCCCATTTACGCCGCTCGCGAGCCAATTGATCCAACTATTTCTCATGAAGTTTTAGCCACCGCTATCAATCATTTTACCCCCGCTCGCGCCCTTGATTTGAAGGTTATTCCTACGGTACTTAAAGAAGAACTTAAACCGGATGATTTAGTTATTACTATTGGCGCGGGCAATGTTTGCGACGTTGCCGACGCTCTGTTATCATAGGATGATGAATTTACGTCAAGCGCTGTGGCGCAATCGGGCAACGGCCATTTTGGGCGGAGTGGTATTTCTCCTCGCGCTTTTTTCTGGTTTCCCGGGGAAATTTGATCGTTTGCTGTATTTAGTGTTGGGATTAGTGATTATGCTCCTTGGTTTTGCTGGTAGTCGCTCGCGCGGTACCAATGTCACTCCCATTCCCGATTTACCACCAACCCCACCACATCCCTAAATGCCTAAGCGGCTTCAAGCCAAATTATTTTTACTCATTATCATTTTAGCTTTAGTGCTAGTGATTGGTTTTTTTGCTTGGACGGTTTTTGCAGACCCATTTGAATATCAATCGCCTAATGTGGCAGCAGTTTCTTCTACCACCGGTCAAATTAATTTACCACCGCCCGTCTCGCATATTATTACTCCCGAGCCGCTTAAAGCTATTTATATGACGGCGTGTGTGGCGGCCACGCCGCATTGGCGAGAGGATTTACAAAATTTTATTAGGACAACGGAGCTTAATGCTGTGGTGATTGATATTAAAGATTATTCTGGCTCCATTTCTTTTGGCGATCCTAAACTCCAATCTGCGGCGGGGGCTAGCTGTGTGGCTAAAGATTTAGGTGATTTTATCCGGGAGTTACACACTAATCATATTTACGTGATTGGTCGGATTGCCGTCTTTCAAGATCCGCTCTACACCAAGCTCCATCCAGAATTGGCGGTGAAGAGTAAAAGTACGGGTGGCGTGTGGAAGGATCGCAAGGGCCTCTCATTTATTGATGTGGGGGCCAAGCCGTATTGGGATTACATCACTAGTTTAGCTAAAGATTCTTATACTCTCGGCTTTGATGAAATTAATTTTGATTACGTCCGCTACCCGTCTGATGGCAATATGGCCGACGCGCTTTATACCTTCACTATTGGCACATCCACCAAAGCGGAAATGTTGAAAAGTTTCTTCAGTTATTTACACAGTCAGTTGGTTAATACTGGGATGAAGACTTCGGTCGATTTGTTTGGTATGACGACCACTAATACCGATGATTTAGGCATTGGCCAAGTGCTGGAGAATACTCTGCCCTACTTTGATTATGTCTCACCGATGGTTTACCCGTCCCACTGGCCGACTGGTTGGAATAATTTTAAGAATCCGGCCGCTAATCCTTATGAGGTGATTAAAATTTCTATGGCGAGCGCGGTAGCGCGAGCGGTGGCCGCCAGTTCTAGTCCGCTCAAGCTCCGGCCGTGGCTTCAAGATTTTAATCTTGGCGCTGATTATACGGCGGCAATGATTGATGATCAGATTAAAGCTACCTATGACGTGGGTCTCACTAGTTGGATGATGTGGGATCCCAAGAATCTATACACTCGCGCTGCGTTTAAATTAGAGTAAAATAGAAGTATGGAGTTTACTCCGCACCTTAATTATTTTGGCCAAACCGATTTCCGGGGCAAGAAGATGCCTTTTGGCATTAAGTCTGAAGATCGCTCGCGCCACATGTATATTATCGGCAAGACGGGTATGGGTAAGTCTACCTTGCTGGAGAACTTGGCAATTCAGGATATTAAAAATGGTGAGGGAATGTGCTTTATTGATCCGCATGGCAGTGTGGTGGAAAAGCTTTTGGACTTCATTCCACCCGAGCGAGTTCGTGATGTGATTTATCTGGCGCCTTTTGACCTTGATCATCCGATTGCTTTTAATGTGATGGAGGATGTGGGTAAGGATCAGCGCCACTTGGTCGCGAGTGGCCTAATGAGCACCTTTGAGAAGATTTGGGTGGATGCTTGGAGCGCTCGGATGGCATACATTTTAAATAATACGATTTTAGCGTTGTTAGAATATCCCGGTTCAACCCTCTTGGGGGTAAACCGAATGCTCGCCGATAAAAAGTTTAGAGAGAAGGTGGTAGCCAATATTTCTGACCCAGCGGTAAAGTCCTTTTGGGTGGATGAATTTGCTAAATATACCGAGCGCTTCGCCGCTGAGGCCACGCCGGCGATTCAAAATAAAGTGGGGCAATTTACTTCTAACCCCTTGATCCGGAATATGATCGGCCAGAGTAAGTCTAGTTTTGACTTCCGCGAGGTGATGGATAAGAAGAAAATTTTGCTGATCAACTTGTCCAAAGGCCGAGTGGGGGAGCAAAATGCCAATCTCTTGGGTGGCATGCTCATTACTAAGATTTATCTAGCGGCGATGTCGCGCTCTAATGTGCCGGAGGCCGAGCTCCGGCAATTGCCGCCATTCTATCTTTATGTAGACGAGTTCCAATCTTTCGCCAATAAAACCTTTGAGAATATTTTATCAGAAGCGCGTAAATATAAACTCTCACTTACTATTGCCCATCAATATATTGAACAGATGGAAGAAGAGGTGCGCAATGCCGTCTTTGGCAACGTCGGGACATTAATCTCATTCCGGGTTGGTCCCTTTGATGCCGAGGTACTGGAGAAAGTCTTCTTCCCCACCTTTACTCAAGAGGATTTGGTCAATCTGGGCTTCACTCAAATTTATTTGAGCTTGATGATTGATGGCGTTGGCTCGCCGCCCTTCTCGGCCACGACCTTGCCGCCGATTGTAACTACCTCACCCTCTCAGCGGGATAAAGTGATTGCCTATACCCATGAGCACTATGCCAAGCCGCGAGCGCTAGTAGAACAAACAATTGTAGATTGGCATCAGCCTGAGGTTGTGGCCGTTGCTACCCCGCCTAAAGCTCCTAGTGCGCCTTCGGTGGCTCCTAAACCGCCTATTGCTGCCTCGCCCGTAGTATCTAAGCCCGCTCCGACCCCGGCTCCTAAACCGGTCCCGCCACCGGCTAAAACTGTCTCGCTTAAAGACTTGGCCCCAGCTAAAAAGACGGGGACTGATCAATTTAAGAATGATTTAAAAGCGGCCCTCGCGGCGGTAGTAAAGACGATTGAACCCAAGCCTGAAGTACCAAAATCTAATGAAGCCCCGACGCAAGGTCGGGGTCCCGACTCGCGAAGCGACGTCGGGGCTAAACCAGAAGTTCCTGAAGATGTGCTAAAGAAGATGCTTGAGGTATAATCGGCCTTATGTCTAAACGGGTGCTTATTTTCTCTACGGCGTACTTGCCCTTCATTGGCGGGGCGGAAGTGGCGGTGAAGGAGTTGACTGATCGGCTGATCGATTATGATTTTGATCTCATTACCGCCAAACTTGATCCCAAATTAAAGTCAGAAGAACAAGTGGGGCGGGTGAAGGTCTATCGGTTAGGCTGGGGAGTGCCAATGATCGATAAATTATTTCTCCCATTTTTGGGCGCGTTTAAGGCCGTTAGTCTTGATCAGGATAATCATTACACTTTGTTTTGGTGTGTGATGGCCACATTTGCTAGTGGAGTGGCTTATATTCATAATTTATTTCGTTTCTGGCATAAGATCCCGATTATTCTTAATTTGCAAGAAGGAGATTCAGAAAGTCATCTTACCTTCCGTTGGTTTGGTTTAATTGGTTTATCTTGGGGGTTGGCACTAAAGCGGACTACTTACTTAACCGTTATTAGTAATTACTTAGCCACTCGAGCTAAAAAATATGGTTATCGTGGTTCGGTTTCAATTTTACCCAATGGAGTGGACTTAAAAATGTTTTTTTGTGATCAGACTAAATTTAATTCTCAAAATGAGAAAATAATTTTTACTGCTTCCCGCTTGGTTAAAAAAAATGCGGTGGGGGTAATTATTCAGGCTTTGGCTAAACTCCCGACTAATTTTAATTTAAGAATCGCTGGGACGGGGGAAGAAGAAGTTAAGCTTAAAACTTTAGTGAAAAATCTAAATTTAGAATCACGAGTAAAATTTTTGGGTAATATTGCTAATGATCAGATCCCCCAAGAATTACAGCAAGCAGACGTTTTTACTAGGCCTAGTCGCTCGGAAGGTTTGGGTAATTCCTTTTTAGAAGCGATGGCGGCGGGTGTGCCGGTGATTGCGACGGCCGTAGGTGGTATCACCGACTTTCTTAAAGATAATGAGACCGGATTTATTGTCCCCGTCGATGATGCAGAAAGTTTGGCCGAGAAAATTAATTGGGTGACGGATGAAAAAAACAAAGCCAAAGTTTGGGAAATTGCCAACAACGCGCGGGAACTAATCAAACAAAATTACGATTGGGATAAAATCGCCTTGCGAATGAGTCAAATTTTTGCTTCTCTTATATAGTGGAAAAGAAGAAATTATTCATTGCGACGGGGATTTATCCGCCCCAAGTCGGTGGTCCGGCCCAATATGCTAAAGAATTAGCTAAGAGCTTTAGGGATGCGGATTGGGAAGTGATAGTCCGGCGGTATAAGTTAGAATTTAAATTGCCGACCGGGATTCGCCACCTTTTTTATTTTTTTAAAATTATTCCGGCGGTGATTCAAGCCGATTTAATTATTGCTCTAGATACTTATAGCGTCGGCTTGCCGGCAACTATTGCCGCGCGGATTTTTAATAAAAAAATAATTATTCGTACTGGCGGCGACTTCTTGTGGGAGTGGTACGTGGAGCGGACAGGGGAAAAGATTCTCCTCCGCAATTTTTACTTGGCCGGTCGGAGCAAGTGGACGAAGAAGGAAAAACTTACCTTCTTCCTCACCCGACTAACCCTCCGCTTGGCGAGTATAGTGGTCTTTAGTACCGAGTGGCAGAGGCAAATTTGGACCAAACCATATCGATTGGCTAAAGTGAAGACGGCGTTAATCGAGAATTATTTTGGCCCGAAGGAAAGCTTTACTTTACCAGTGGGAAAGGTTTTCTTGGGTGCTGCGCGACCCTTGGTGTGGAAGAACTTGGATACTCTAGCTAAAGCTTTCTTGGCGGCCAAGTTTATTGACGGTGACTTACGACTTGATCTAGAACTAGCGCCTTACGGGGAATTTTTAACTAAAATGAAAGAGGCTTATGCGATAATTTTAGTCTCCATCGGTGATATTAGTCCCAATTTAATTTTAGACGCGATTCGTTTAGGTAAGCCGTTTATTCTGACGCGGGAGACCGGTTTATATGAAAAGTTGCGCGGAGTGGGCATTTTCGTCGATCCGCTCAATGAAAAGGAAATTAAAGATAAAGTCTTAGAACTAACTCAACCACTAGAATATGCCAAATGGCGTTCGCGCGTGGAGCAGTTTACTTATACTCACACTTGGGATGAGATTAGGGACGAGTTTATAAATTTGTCCGACAAGATAGTATGACTAAAGTCTTAATGATTTCAACCGATCGAGAAGTGTTTAAAGAGGGGAGCGCCGTCCGCGAGCGTTTAGTGGCTTTAGGCGACCTGGTAGATCAACTAGACGTGATTGTTTTCTCGCTTAAGAAAAATAATTTTAAGCAATTTAAAGTTAGTGCTAAGGTAACGGTTTATCCGACTAATAATTTATCGCGCTTAACTTATATTTCTTCAGCTTTTTGGTTGGGTAAAAAGATCGGTCGACCAACTTTAATTACTTGCCAAGATCCCTTTGAGACTGGACTCGCTGGCTGGCTGCTCGCGCAATGGTTTAGGACTGGACTAGAATTGCAAATTCATACCGATTTTCTGGCGCCGGCCTTCCGACGTGAGTCGGGGCTTAATCGCTTGCGCCACAATTTGGGCCGCTTGCTTTTATCAGAAGCGAGTCATACTCGAGTAGTGAGCGAGCGAATCAAGAATTCTTTGATTAATAATAAAATCGTGTTAGCTAAGCCGGTGCTCGTTCTGCCAATTTTTACTGAAGCGACTAAATTTTCTCAACCAATTAAGATCGATCTCCATCAGCAATATTCTCAATTCAAACAGATTATTTTAGTGGCGTCTCGTCTTACCCGTGAGAAGCAAATTGATTTAGCGATTAAAGCCTTAGCGGTAGCGCTTAAAACTAATCCTGACCTTGGTTTAGTGATTGCGGGCACTGGACCCCTAGAGGGAGAACTTAAAGCCTTGGCGCGGCAATTGGGGGTAGAGTCTAAAGTGATTTTTGCCGGTTGGATTGCGGATTTAACTGATTTGTATCGGACCGCTGATCTCTTCCTCCTTACTTCAGCTTACGAGGGTTATGGCCTAACTCTTTTAGAGGCCTCTTTTGCTGGTTTGCCGATTGTAGCAACCGACGTGGGGGTAGCGAGTGAAGTGGGGGCGGCAATTGTTAAACCAGAGCCAGCGGCGCTAGCCGCCGCGATGATTAAAGAATTAAATTCTCGGGAGATAAAGGCCCCGACTAATTTACCCATGGTGTCTAAATCCGAATATTTAGCGGCGATTAGCCACGCTTGGCATGATGATGTCAGTTTCAATCGCGGCGGCAAAGTGAAAAGATTTTTCAAATATTTAATCGCCGGGGGCTCGGCGGCGGTTTTAGACCTCTTCCTTCTCCACGTTTTCACTGATTGGGTCGGGATTTGGTATCTTTATTCCGCTATCTGGGCTTTCTTGGTGGCGTTGGTGGTGAGCTTTATTCTCCAGAAGTTTTGGGTCTTCCGCGACCACTCGCTTAAGACAGTGCATATTCAAGCGGTAATGCACAGTGGGTTGGGGATCTTCAATACTTTAGCCAATACGGTCTTAATGTATTTATTAGTTGATGGAGCGGGGATTCATTACTTGATTGCTCAAGTCATTGGTGGAGCGATTATTGCCGTCTTCAACTTTTTTATTTATCGAGGAGTAATCTTTAAAAACGGCCGATGAAACTATTAGTCTTAACCCAAAAAATTGATCGTGAGGATGATGTCCTCGGCTTTTTCCACGAGTGGGTGAGGGCTCTGGCTAGTAAATTTACTCAAGTAACGGTGATTTGTTTAGAGCGGGGTCAAGCGGATTTACCCGCTAATGTAAAAGTCTTTTCTTTAGGTAAGGAACAGGCGCCTAATCGGCTAGCTTATATCATTCAATTTTATAAATTATTGTGGCGTTTAGAAGGAGAATATGAGGCGGTCTTTGTCCACATGAATCAGGAATACGTTTTACTTGGCGGCTGGTGGTGGCGCCTGCGGGGTCGGACCATTGGTTTGTGGCGTAATCATCCAAACGGCAGTGGGTTGACTAGGTTAGCCGTTTTTCTAGCTAATAAAGTCTTTTGTACTTCACCCTTTTCTTTTACCGCTCGATATAAAAAGACTACATTAATGCCGGTGGGGATTAATACGGACAAGTTTAAGCCTCTAAACGGTGAGATCAGAGAAAAAAACTCGCTCTTATTCTTAAGCCGAATTGCGCCCATTAAACATCCAGAAATTTTGATTGAGGCTTTAGGACTTTTGAAGGCTAAAGGTATAATGGCTAAAACTTACTTTTACGGTGCGGCTTTGCCTAAAGATCAAGCTTATTTTAACCAACTTAAAGCCCGCGTGCTTGAATTAAAGATTGAAGATGTGGTCACTTTCCATCCCGCTATTCCTAATTATGAAGCACCGGCGATTTATAATCAGCATGAGATTTTTATCAATCTAACGCCCTCGGGCAGCTTAGATAAAACGATTTTAGAAGCGGCGGCGTGTGGTTGCCTCTTGGTTATAACTAATCAATCTCTAGCGGGGGAGATTGATGAGAGATTGATTGCTACTAGCGAAAAAGTTGAAGATGTTGCTCAACGAATTGAATTCATTCTCAATTTAGCGGCAGAGGAAAAGAAAAGACTTTCTCTAGAACTTGAGACCTATGTCGCCCAAAAACACAGTTTAAATAGTCTGGTCGATAAATTAGCTCAAGAAATTTTATAAAATGATTTATGAATAATTTTAGGCTCTCTAGCGTTTCATTTTTCTGCCCGGCGTATAATGACGCCGGTAATTTGCCGGATTTGATTCCCGTTGTTTTTGACTTTCTAAACAATAATACCGATAAATTTGAGATTGTAATTATTGATGATGGGGCTAAAGACGGGACGGGTAAAGTGGCTGAAGAACTGGCCCAGAAGTTTCCCCATACTCGAGTAATTCACCATGAGAAAAATAAGGGTTATAATGCCACGCTTAAAGAAGGGTTTGAGCATGGCTCGCGCGGGGGATTTGCTTATGTGATGTACACCGATGGCGATAATCAATACGATGTTAGAGAGGCCGGGCCTTATCTCCATCTTTTACAGAACCATGACGTGATTGCTGGCTATGCCACCCAAAAAGCGGTTTCCCCCTTCCGTAAATTCCAGTCGCTGGTCCACAATACTTTAATTAATGTTCTATTTTTTAGTCATTTTCGGGATATTAATTGCGCGGTTAAAATCTTCAAAGCCTCGGTTCTGCAACAAATGACCATTAATGGTAATCCCTACGGTGCTTTCATTGATGCCGAGATAATGTTAAAAGCGCGGAAAATGGGTTATAAAATCGCCCAATTTCCAGTGACTCATTATGAGAGGAAGACCGGTATTGCTTCCGGCTCCAAGCCTAAAGTGATTTGGAATACGATTAAAGATATGGTAAAACTGAGGCTTGGCTTACTATAATTTACTATGATTCATAAAAGCGACAGAGTAGTCATAACCGGTTGCGGCGGCATGCTGGGTGAGGCGGTATATGACGTTTTTAAAGATATTTGCGAGCTTCATGCTAGCGATATTGATCTTAATACTCCCTGGTTGGAGCTTTTAGACGTAGCGGCTAGTAAAAACGTGGCCGCTTACTTGGCTAAAATCAAGCCTAATTACATTGTCCATTTGGCAGCTTTAACCGATATGGAATATTGCGAGCTCCACCCTAAAGAGGCTTATGCCACTAATACCGGTGGGGTAGAAAATGTGGCTCAATATGCCCGGGAACATAATATTCCTCTAGTCTATATTTCTACTGCGGGGATCTTTGATGGCGTTAAAGAAGAGTATTTAGAAATTGATACTCCTAATCCTTTGAGTGTGTATGGTAAAAGTAAATATGGCGGGGAGTTGGTGGCTAAGACTTTACCCAAGTCGATTGTTATTCGGGCTGGTTGGATGATGGGTGGTGGGCCTAAGAAAGATAAAAAGTTTATTAATAAAATCATTAAACAATTACGGGCGGGGGTGAAAGAGTTGATGGTAGTCAATGATAAATTGGGGACACCTTGCCACACTTATGACTTGGCTCAATCAATAAAATATCTTCTTGACCATGATGCTTATGGTCTATATCATGGGGCTTGCGATGGGGGTGGTAGTCGAGCGGATGTGGCGCGGTACTTGCTTGAATGTCTTGGCGTAACAGACCAAGTTAAGATCCGAGAAGTCGATTCTAGCTTTTTCAAAGAAAATTATTTTGCCCCGCGGCCCAAGTCAGAGAAGTTAATCAACACCGAGCTTAAGAGAATTGCTCCACACCTTACTCGGGATTGGCACGTTTGCCTTAAAGAATATATTACCAAGTTCAATTGGAATTTATGGGACCTAAACACTTCTGGCATGAATAGAAATTTTTATAAAAATTATTTTGAAGTAGAGAAGAATCATTGGTTAATGAAGGTTAGGCGGATGATGGTGGTAGACAATTTGACCAAGTATTTTTCTCGTTCGCCCAAGGAGGTAAAGATTCTTGATTTTGGTTGTGGTTCGGGGATTTTCGTCGGGGAGTTGGGCGAGCGGGGATATGATGTCTCGGGAACTGATATCTCTGAAGAGGCGATTAAATTTGGCGAGTTGAAGGGGATTAAAAATCTGACCATTCAGGATTCCCATAAATTAAATTATCCCGATCGGCAATTTGATGTAGTGTTGTCGATGGATGTTTTAGAACACTTGGAGGATGAATCTTGGGCGATTAAAGAGGTGGCAAGAGTGCTTAAGCCAGGGGGCAAGTTCATCGTCATGGTGCCCGCGTATCAATTTCTCTGGGGGGTACAAGATGAAGTGGCCCATCATTATCGGCGTTACACCTTAGGTGGGATCAAGGACAAGGTCCTCACTTCTGGCGAGTTTAAAATTGTTTCTTCATCTTATTTCAATACCATTCTTTTCTTGCCGATTGCTCTGGTCCGGTTGGCGAGTAGAATCTTTAAGCTTAAGAAGCGTCAGTCCGATTTTGATCTTAATACGCCCCTGTTAGATAAAATATTTTTTAGCCTCTTTAATTTTGAAAGAAAATTGTTAAGGTATCTCAAGTTCCCCTTTGGTGTGTCGATATTACTGATTGCCGAAAAGAAATAAAAAATTGTCCCACATTATGAAATTTAAGTTTTCTAAGAAGGGGATTTTGATTTTCTTGGCTATTGTCGTTCTATTTTTAGTTTTGCGTTTGCCGGCTCTTCATCAGCCATATCACCAGGATGAATACAAGTGGGTATCATTTTTTGGCAGTGGAGAAGAGTCGGTTGGCGTCATTCCCCATCCGCCCCTGGCTGAATTTGTTTACAGTAAACTTGGCCCAGTCGTGGGAGAAAACAATTTTCGGGCAATTCCCTTAATCTTTAGCTTACTTAATTTACTCCTACTTTTTTACTTAGCTAAAATTATTTTTGATTACCGGACTGCATATGGGACTATTTTGTTGTTCACCGTTTCTTTTTTCTCGGTTTTGGCGTCTTTGATGGTGGATGTTGATGGAGCAGTAATGCCGTTTTTTTTACTCTTACTTTCAATTGGTTATTTCAAAATCAGAGAAGTTAGAGATTGCTTGCCTGCCGGCAAGGCAGGGAAGTTGGAGATTAAAGAAAAGTGGCCGTGGTTGGTCTTGTTATTGGTGGGGGCTTTAGGTGGTTTCCTGGTCAAAGTTAGTGCTGTTTTGCCACTGCTTGCTTTTGCTTTAGATTGGGCAGTAGAGCAAGGAGCTTTCCGTAACAAGCAACGCTTATTTGCTTATGGGTTAAAAATTATTTTAGCGGCAGCGGTTTTAATTAATGTTTTGCTAATATCTAAATTATTTTTTCCTTTCTTTAATGTATCAAGCGCGATCAAGTATTGGGAACATTTTGCTGATTCATCGTCATTTCTTAATCGGGGGTGGCTCCAGACTTTTATTCAATTTAGTAAAGCGGTTTTATATTCTTCCCCGCTTTTATTGGCACCAGTTATTTTCACCAATCAAGTATTGTTTAGAAAGCTTCGACCGTTTTACTTATTTATTTTTGCCGGATTAGTTTTCTATTTAGTGCTATTCGATTTCTCTATTGGGGCTTTAGATCGTTATCTCCAATTCTTAATCATTCCTTTATGTCTGATTGGGGGCGCTATTGGGGTTAAAGTTCTAGATCAGGGATTGATCCATCGGTTTAAAATTTTAATAATTAGCTTGGCCGCAAGTTTGATTTTTTTGATTCAATTTTTACCGCAGAATGTCTCGCCCCTTTATCCTAAGACTGAGTGGCTTCAGCTCCTAGTTTCTTTTCATTGGAATTTTCTCTTCCCCTTTACTGGTGGTTCCGGCCCGCTACCATTTTATATTTCTTTCGCTTTTATTGGTTTAATGTGGTTGTTTGTCTTAATTTTAGTTTTAATTGCTTTTGTTAAGGTCAATCTTAAGACGACAGTTTTGTTGGGCATCCTTATTCTGGGTTTAGTCTATAACGGAGTTTTTATTGAAGAATATTTGTTTGGCGGTATTAATGGTAATGCGGCTAAGTTGGTGGTAAATGCCACGGCTTTTATCAAGGCTGATCAGGATATTAAAATGGTCACCGTCTATAACGATAATGGCGGCTATAACGTTATCCAAACCGGTAAATATCGTAAGCGTCTTTATATTGACCCCAAATTTGATGTCACGGAAAAGTTAAAAACTCTTAATAAATATCGAGAGCATTATTTAGTCGTGGATATTCCACATATTGATCCAAACAGTGTCTATGCCCAGTATTTTAATTCTTGCCAAGTTGCCTATAGAGAACAAGATAAATATATCTCAAGTACTATTTATGACTGTCGAAAAGATTAAAATTTTGTTCACTATTGGTAATTTGGATATTGGTGGAGCGGAAAAGCTGGTTATTAATCAGGTTAAAAACATTGATAAAGAGAGATTTGAACCATATCTTTGTACCCTGTTTCCTTATGGGGAAAATAATTACGCTAAGGTTTTAGCCGAACTTAAAGGTATTCCGTATCGGGCTTTTAACTTTAGGGGGCCAGGGGATATTGTAAGTTGGTTTAGGGTTTATAAGTTTTTGCGCCAAGAAAAGTTTGATTTGTTTTGTTGCCATTTATTTGAGTCAAATTTTATCATCCGGGTGCTTAATCTCTTGCTTGGCCGGAAGCCCATCTTTATTTTTGAGCATAATGTTTATTGGCAGAAGTCGTGGTGGAAGATTGCGGCCGATAAGATTTTAGCGCTTGAAACGGTTAAAATCTTCGTTGATTCTCAAGCGATTTTAGATTTTACCGCTAAACAAGAAAATATTGCTAAAAGTAAATTTGCCATTTTACCTTATCCAATTGAATTAGTTGAGCCAAAGCAATTTGATCCGGTTAAAATGAAGCAAACTTTAGGCCTACCGGCAAATAGCGTGGTCGTGGGAACGGTTGGTCGTTTCGTTGAGCAGAAGGGCCAGGTTGATCTTATTCAAGCGGCTAAAAAAGTTTTGGAAAAAATTAAGCGGGATGGTGTTTATTTTCTATTAATTGGTTACGGTAAACTAGAGTCGGAACTTAAGACTTTAGTTAATGATCTTAAAATAAGTGAACGGTTTTTGATTAGACCCGCGCGGGAGATTAAAGAAATTTTGCCCGTTTTAGATATTTTCGTTATTTCCTCGCACTGGGAGGGGCAACCAATCGCGATGCTTGAAGCGATGGCCGCTGGTGTGCCGGTGGTAGCCACTGCGGTGGGTGGGATACCGGAAATATTGATTGACGGTAAAAATGGTCTACTCGCTGAACCCAAAGACCCTGATTCTTTAGCGGATAAAATAAGTCTTCTTTTGGACGATGAAGCGTTGAGGGAAAATATTAGTCAAGAAGCCAAAGTGACGGTGAGTAATTATAGCTTGCCGGTGTATATCAGGAAGTTGGAAGATTACTTTTTAGATTTTTTTCCTGCCAACCACTAACAGATTTTTGCCAATGGGCGGGGGAATTATATTTTCTATAAATTTGCCGATCGGGACGATCAATCTATCATAGACGGAAACATTGCTAGTATTTGGTTCTTTGCCTAAAAATTTGCAGATAATGAGCCAGGGGATGATGCCAATGATATCAAAATAGTTAATCTGTTCGACTTCAAAACCCGCTTGTTCCAGTAATTGAATTAAGTCTTTTTTATGATAGCGTCGATAATGTCCAATCGATTTATCGTGATTACTGTAGAGCCAAGCTAAAGCGGGGACGAAGATGCACACCCGGCCACCCTTTTTAAGAGATTGGTGAACGTGTGATAATTCCTCGGCATCTTTTTCCACATGTTCCATCACATTAACGTAAACAATAGAATCAAAATAATCAGGGTATTTAGGACTTATTTCTGGGAAAAAAGCGTTGTGTCTTTTAACTCTAGTATCAGTAGCGGTGTTTTGAATATGTTGGGAAAACATTGCTGGCGATGGTTCAATTGCGACCAATTCTTCTATCGGTTGGCCCAAAATTAATAAAGAAAAATTGCCCGAGCCGGCTCCTACTTCGGCCACTCGTTTGCCTAAGAATTTTTGGAATTTACTCAAGATCCAGCGGTGGTAATTATGGGCAAAAGACATCGCTTCCAGATCCTTGCCTTCATATTTGAAATCAGTCATTATGTATGGGCTTATTATGAAACTTTCGATAATTATACCAGCTTTTAATGAAGAGCGGACTTTGGCCGAGTGTGTTAAGCGAGTGCAAGCGGTAGGGGTTAGTCCTCTTGAGACCGAGATTATTGTAGTGGATAACAACTCGACTGACAACACTTTTTCTATCGCTAGTGCCATTCCGGGGATAAAAGTAGTTAAGGAATCAATTCCCGGTAAGGGCGCGGCGGTGAAAAGGGGATTAAAAGAGATTACCGGAGAAATGTTTATTATTCAAGATGCCGATTTAGAGTATGATCCAAAGGATTTCCCCGCTCTTCTGCAGCCGATTTTAGCAGGAGCAAGCGAGGTCGTTTTAGGTGTTAGGACGTACGATAAAGCTAGAGCTGAGGGGCAAGGCCTTTTCTATGAATTGGGCAATAAGACCATCACTTTCTTTAGCAATTTTCTCTATGGTGGCCATTCGGCTGAATATACGGGAGGGTATAAAGTTTTTACTAAAAAATTAGCCGATACTATTAATGTCCGTTCCAATGATTTTGCTTATGAACATGAGTTAGTGGCCAAGGTTATGAAGCGGGGATATAAAGCAGTTGATGTGCCAATTCATTATAACCCTCGAGATCATAAAGGGGGAAAGAAAATTAATTGGCGGGATGGATTTAAAATCTTGGGGGCGGTGATTAAGTACCGTTTTATCGATTAAATTTTATGTCTAATAAAAAGATTTACTTAATATTGTTGATCGTCACCATAATCACTAGTGGTAGTAGCATTTGGTATTTAACCACTGTGGCCCACAATTCTAATACTGAAAATGCTAAAGCTTATCCGGGTAATTTGACCAGTACTGCTCATGATAATGTGGTTTTAACTGAAAATTTGGTCAATCAAAGAGTCTTTTCTTTAGCGGAAAAGCCACCCTTCACTCCCACTTCTTGGCGGACACCGGGTTATCCCTTATTTGCTCTACCTTTTTATTTGGCTTTTAACAGCTTTTATCCGATTCTTTTTGTTCAGATTTTGACTTTGTTTATTACCGTCATTTTGATCTTTAAGATGGTTGAGAAGATGACCGCCTCTTCTTACTGGGCTTTAGGGGCTTCTATCGTCTATCTTCTTTTGCCTGATACTATGCTCGCCGCTTCAGCCATTACTACCGAGAATCTTTTTGTTTTTTTCTTTATCATTGCTTTATACCTATTTTTCTTTTCGGAACAAAAAAATATTTACCTGAAAGGAGCTTTAACCGGCTTCTTACTCGCCTTGGCAACATACGTTCGGGAGGCATCTTTTTATATCTTACTGTTTTTTATTCCAGCTTATTTCCTTTTATATCTTAAGCCAACAGAGATTTCTCGGAAACATATTATCACTGGGTTTTTAATCGTCCTAATTTTTGCTTCTTCCGTCCTACCGTGGTTCATTAGAAATGAAAAAGTATTCGGAGTGTTTGCTTTCGCTTCTACGGGTTCTAATGTCTTATTGCGGCAAAATGCCGCTCAATTTTATCAATCAATCAGTGGCTTGAATGCCGTTGATTCCCGCAATGCTTTACTTAAAATGGCGGGTTTGCCGCCCGGGACGGTACCAAATAATTTTGAATCAGCACCGGCTTTGACTAAGGTGGCTTTAGAAGTGATTGCCGCCCACCCCTTCCGCTATGCTCTTTTTCATCTAAGCACGTTCATCCCGTTTTTCACCTCCAGTGGGGCTCACGAGTATTGGCGCTTTACAGAAGATATGAGGCCGGATTTTAATCCCCAACCTGAACCCTCGCTTATTCAAGCCTTGAATCCCTTTTCTTTATCGATCTTGATGACAGTTATTAAGAATCACGGTTGGGATTTATTAGAGAATATTTTTTGGGCCATTATCGCTCTTCTTGCCTTGGCTGGTGCGTGGTGGTCTAAAGATCTTCGATTAAATAGAATGTTTTTGGCGATAATATTTTACTTCGCGATTATTACCGGACCCTTGGCCCACGCTCGTTACCGTATCCCGGTAGAACCGCTTTTATTGCTTTGTGCTTTTTCTGCTGCCCACTTTATTTGGTCTCGCTATGGTAAAGGTTGGCGATTCAATCAATGAATATAAAATATATAACCAATGTGAGGATTCCTACTCCTCGGGCCCAAGGCTACGCGATTATGAAGATGTGTTCAGAATTTGCGATGGCTGGGGCTCGGGTAGAGCTTTTTGTCCCGAGCCGGAAAAGCAATTTTAAAGAAGAAGATCCATTTAATTTTTATCAATTACCGAAAGATTTTGTAATCAGAAAGATCCCTAGTCTTGATCTCTTAGATAAAACTTTTAAATTTGGCCGTTTGCTCTACTGGTTAGATTTACTGTTTTTCCTCATTATGGCTAAAATGATAGTTAAACCAAAGAAAGGGGAGATAATCTATACTCGCGATTTTATCACGGCTTTAGCTTTTTCTAAGGATTATTTTCTGTGCCTTGAGCTCCATGATATCCCCACGTCCAGATTCTTATTTAAATGGCTGATTAAAAGGCCGAAACTATTTTTCGTCCTTAATGCCAATCTTAAAAGAGAATTAATCAAGCTTGGTATCGATCAAGATAATATTCAGATTAAGCCCAGTGGAGTGGAGTTAAAAGATTTTGATCTAAGTCAGACTAAGCTTGAAGCCAGGGAATCACTTGATTTACCAATAGATCAAAGAATCGTTCTCTACAGCGGCCAATTTTATTCTTGGAAGGGGGTAGAGACTTTAGCCCAAGCCGCTTATTTATTGCCTGAAGTTACCTTTCTATTTGTTGGGGGGATTGAGCCGGAATACAGTCAATTTGTTAAGAAGTATGGAGAACAAAATAATATTATCATCAGACCGTTCCAAGATAGAAAGATTATTCCTCTTTATATGAAAGCGGCTGACGTTTTAGCGATTACCCAATCTGCTAAAGAAAAAATCTCTTCCCATTATTCCTCACCCTTAAAGATGTTTGAGTATATGGCGGCTAAACGGCCCATTGTGGCGCCCGACCTGCCATCGATTCGGGAGACCTTGAATGAGACTAACTCCGTTTTGGTCCAGCCGGATGATCCATCCGCTTTTGCTCAAGCAACAGAGAAAATCTTGGCCGATGAGACTTTCGCTAATAAAATCAGTAATCAGGCCTATCAAGAGGTCCAAAAGTACGCTTGGAGTGAACGGGCGCAGTCGATCCTTGAAGAGATCGAGAAGCGCTGTACTTCCATTGTCATTTAGGGTATATTTTTTCTGGACCTGGTCCTCACAATGAAAGGGATTTAACTATGGAAATGCAGATTGGCCAATCTAACCATGTGGGGAAGATGGGGCCAGTTTGCCTCATTATTCCTCCATCCTCATTCCTTCTTGACGAGAGAGTTTTTATGTCGCTTGGTATTTTACGAGTTGCTGCAGTGCTTGAACAAGCCGGAATTCAAGTTGACGTTCTTGATCTCTCGGGTTTCCGAAATTTTGAGGAGGCGGTTATAGATTATGTGCAAACACAAACTGTTTGTCATTTTGCTATTACGGCAACAACTCCTCAAATGCCGGCGGCACTTCAGATCGTCTCCGCTATCCGTCAGAAGAATTCAACAGCCAAAATTATTCTTGGTGGTCCGCACATCACGTTAGTTAATGCGGCCTATAAGAATGAACTTAAGCGTAGTCTATTTGGCCGGGGACATGTGGCGATGTCTCAAGTCGAAGAAGTGTTCGACGTACTAGTGGCTGGTGATGGAGAGGAGGCGATATTTCTGGCCCTGTCAGAAGACTCACCCAAACTTATAGATGTGGATGACAGACGGTCGGCAATGTTCTTAAACAATGACCGACTGAATGCCTTGCCTTTGCCGGCGAGACACCTGATCGACGTGCCGAGTTATCATTACACCATCGATGGCGTTTCTGCTCTTTCTCTCATCGCTCAACTCGGGTGTCCATTTGAGTGTGGGTTTTGTGGCGGGCGATCGTCGCCTATGCTCCGGAACATTCGGACACGCACTTCTCAGAAGGTGGTCGATGAGATGATCCATCTTTACCATACCTACGGGGTGACGGGATTTATGCTCTATGATGATGAGCTTAATGTTAACCCGAAGATGGTGGAGCTTATGGATCTCATTGCTGAGACCCAAAAGAACCTGGGAGTTGAGTGGCGTCTGCGGGGATTTATTAAGTCGGAGCTTTTCTCTAAAGAGCAGGCCAGAGCGATGTTCCGCGCTGGTTTCCGTTGGATTCTCACTGGATTCGAGGCTGGTGCACCAAGAATTCTAAAAAACATAAACAAAAAAGCAACGAAGGAAGAGAACACACGGTGTGTGGCGCTTGCTCATGATGTGGGATTAAAGGTGAAAGCGCTTATGTCGATTGGTCACCCTGGGGAAACTCGGGGAACAGTCGAGGAGACACGAGAGTGGCTTCTCGATGTTCGACCCGATGATTTCGACATAACGATTATCACCTGTTATCCCGGGACACCATATTTTGATGAGGCGGTGCCCCACGAATTTTTGCCTGGTATCTGGGTTTATACGTGCAAGACTGGCGACAAGCTCTACCAGATTGATGTAGATCATAGCCGGGTAGCCGACTACTACAAAGGTGATCCCAATGGTGGGTATAGCTCATTCGTCTACACGGATTATCTTGCCCCGGATGACTTGGTAGAACTTCGTAATGATGTCGAGCGCGATGTGCGTGCTAGACTAGGTATCCCTTTCAATCCAAGTGCCCCATCAATGCTCTACGAGCATTCGATGGGGCAGCAAGGATTCAGTCAAAACATACTGCGGCGGAGCAGTGTGTAAGTGTTTCGGCCCCCCATCTCCGGATCGGGGGGCCTTATTTTAATAGGGAGAAGAAAGATTTGAGCTTTCTTTTTAGGCTTTTAAAGAGTATGCGAGCAAGAATTTTTTTATCAATAGGTAAAGAGTAGACTTCTTCTCGGGTTTTTTTATAGTCGTCTAATGTTTTTTTATCTACTTTCATAAATCTTCTCCAGAGGGTGTAATGGGTCAAGGTAATTTTATATTGTATTTCTTTAGAATATTTATAATCAAGATATTCATTTAATTTACTGAGCATGTAGGTCCGGGTGCGTGTACCACGGACTGAATTCTCAAATTTCCTATCTTTATCGCTCCAGGATCCCGGAACTTCAAATCGGTAAACCGCCATACATCTAGGAAGGTAAAGTAACCCGCCATGGAGAGAACCAAAAATTTCTATAAAATCATCAGAGTCTCCTCCTAAGCTCAAGTCGTACTTCACAGTAAACTTCCTCAATGCGGTAATTACACTTTTACGAAAGACTAAAGACGAGGTGGGAGAAAGTGATCCACCAACGAGAATGGATTTTTTTGTATCAAATATTTTGACACTATCCCCGTGGTAAGCTTTCATTGGGCTATTTCCTTTTCGGATCATATATTGGATGGTTGATGGATGGAAACACATGTCACATTCAGGATGTTTACCCATTTCTTCTAACTGGAGTTTAATTTTCAATGGGTCTGTCCAAACATCATCCCCGTCGCAAAAAGCAATATAGTCTCCTTCACATGCTTCAATAGATCTCAAAAAATTCTCGGCTTGGCCGATATTTTTTTCATTTAAGATTGCCCTGATTTTATCCGGATATTTTCTTTGGTATTCGAGAACAATTTCTCTTGTTCTGTCAGTCGAACAATCTTCCTGTATCACTATTTCATAAGGATTGTCTAATTTTTGAGAGAGGGCTCCTTCGATACAATCGGCAATAAAATTTTCGATATTATAGGCGATTATACAGGCACTGACTTTCCTTTTTGTATCCATAGTATTATAAGTATGATAGTTTAGTTCAGGGTTATTATATACTATACTTAGCAAATGAAAAGTCATGTATGGACAAGGTAAAAGTAAAAATTTGGGATGAGTATGATGAGGTGGGGATTGGGGTAGGTACCTACACCGACCGGGAATTATTTGACCGCTATAATCAAGGTCGAGTTCTTGATTTAGGTTGTGGCCGAAGTGCCTTTTTAGGGAGTCTCCCCAATCAAGAAAAGTTTGGCGTTGATGCCTCTGAACGAGCGATTACTACCGCGCAACATAATTATCCAGGGATTGAGTTTAAAGTCGCGGATGTGGCTCACTTGCCGTTTACCGATAATTTTTTTGATTTTGTTTATTCCTTGGATGTGATCGAGCACGTTAAAGACTTTAAGCCAATGCTCGCGGAAGTGAAGCGAGTGCTTAAGCCTGGTGGTTACTTATATCTCCAGACGCCCAATTATCCGGCTAAGCGGGGATATGATTTTATTTACTGGCTTCGCGGCCGGCGGCCGCTCGCCGATGATTATACTCATGTTTCCCGTTTTTCTTATTGGGGATTGAAAAAAGCGGTAGGGATTTATTTGACCGTGGTTACAGTGAGAACCCGGAACATCTTGTTAGAAAAACGTTTTTCTAATATTAAGCGCTGGCGCCTTGAGGGAAAAAAGCTAAGTTTAATTTTAGGCCAGAAGACTATTGTTGTCGGTCAAAAATAATTAGGGTGTAACCCAAAGTTATCGCTCGCGTTAAGAGGCGAGCGATAATCGCTCCCCACAAGCCAAGCCAATAAATGAAAGGCAATAAGAGAATAGTGCTAATAAGATTATAAGAAATATTGTAGTGGTAAATTTCTTTGGTCATTACTTGCGATTCAAAAAAGGTGGCCAAGAAAATGGCCGGAGTGATAAAGATAAGTGATAAAGCTAAAACTTGAGAATAATGGACGGAAGCCAGATATTTGGGGAAAAAGATTTGGAAGAACCACGGTGCGACAATAATATAACCCAAGACCATTATTGCCATGCTGGCCCCCAGAATCAACGCTTTTTGTAAGACTGCGGGTCGCAGTTCTGCCCGGGGGCGATTAGCCAATTTAGGAAAAGCGAGAAAGGGGATATTCTTTATTACCCCTTTTAATTGGTCGGTGGGGGCAACCGCCAAAACGTAAATGGCAAGGTCAGCCGCGCCCAGAAAGTGGAAGATAAGAATCTGGTCTAATTGATCGGCAATTAAACCGATGAAGCTAATTACTGACAGGTGCTTGCCATAGGTTACCGTTACTGGATCAACCGCTTCATTAGTGAGGAAAGTTTTCTTAGTTAAGAGAAAGATTAACCAGTTAACAATCGTGTTGGCGAGAAAAAAGACTAGAACGATCTTAACCACTTGCTGATTGAAAATGATGAAACTAACTAAAGCGGCGGTGGTAATAATCTGCGTCAGAGAATTGCACCAGGTATAAAATTTAAATTGTTTTTTCCCTTGGAGAATGGAGTTATAAAGGTCAAAGGCATTAGTTAAGGGCAGAAAGACGGCGGCAATGAATAAGGCTAGGCCTAAATCAAAATTGCCATTGACATAATAATAGCCGCCGGCGATTAAACTAATAACTGAACCAATCAAACCCCAGCGGACTTTGGTCCAGAAGCCGGTCATAAACGAGCCATCTAAGTTGCGAGCAATGGCTTGGGTGACCGCTGTCTCGATCCCCGGGAGAGTAAAAATAGCGAGGACACTAACTAGGGATAAAATATATTTGTAAGTCCCGTAAATTTCTTTCGGTAGGAGATTGGCGAAGGCGATAGCCAGGACCAAGGAAGAGAGAGAAGTTAAAACCTGGCTAATCGAGAGCCAAAAGCCGCCTTTAACCAAGTAGACCATATCAGTCTTAAAGTAACGCTCACTCGAGCGGAGCAAGCGATAGCTAAGATTACGCCACTTTTCCATTTCCTTTATCCTAGCATTTTTGAGCTTTTATGCTATATTTACCGTTATCATGCCTATGACTTTAAATAAAACCCTTAAGTGGGTGGCCATCATTGGTTCCTTCGCTCTTTTGTTTACTCCTTTAATCGTTACCAGTTCGTTGTTCTTTCCCTTCATTACGGGTAAAGCTTTTTTCTTTCGGATTATTACGGAAATAATTTTTGGCGCCTGGCTTGTGCTCGCGATTACTGATCCTAAATATCGTCCTCGCCGCTCGCCCATTCTCTGGGCAGCAATAATTTTCGTTGCAGTTTTATCTTTAGCCACAATTTTGGGTGTTAACCCATTGCGCTCATTTTGGTCCAACTTTGAGCGGATGGAAGGACTGGTGACCCACTTCCACTTGCTGGCTTACTTCCTGGTTCTAACTTCAGTTATTACCGCTCATAATCTTTGGCAGCGCTTTTTCCAAATTTCTTTAGGAGTGAGTATTTTGATTTCTCTCTATGGGGTGCTCCAACTTTTGGGCCTAATCACTATCAATCAAGGCGGGGTCCGTTTAGACGCGACTTTTGGCAATGCCACTTACCTGGCGATTTACATTGTTTTCCACTTATTTATTGCCGCTTGGCTGTTACGGAAAACTAAAATTAAATGGCAGAAGTATTTATATGGAGTAGTAATTATTTTAGAAGCCGTTATCTTGTATTACACGGCCACCCGGGGGGCAATCTTGGGCCTCATCGCTGGCGCCTTTTTAACCGCTTTAATCTTAGCTTGGCGGGGGGAGGGTAAACTGAAGAAAATTTCTCGTTATCTTATTGCTGCTATTTTAATTTTGGTCATTGGTTTTATCGCCGTCCGTGATTTACCGCTCGTTCGCCAGAGCCAAGTCTTGCGCCGCTTTGCCGATATTTCTTTAACCGAGCGGACGACCGTTTCCCGTTTCGTCATTTGGCAAATGGGTTGGGAAGGTTTTAAGGCTCGGCCGCTCCTCGGTTGGGGACCGGAGAATTATACTGTTGTCTTCAATAAATACTATGATCCGCGCTTGTGGAATCAAGAACAATGGTTTGATCGTTCGCACAATTTGGTCATTGACTGGCTTATTGCTGGCGGGATCTTCGGTCTCTTGGCTTACCTCTCGCTCTTTGGCACCGCTCTCTGGCTAATCTGGCGCTCGCGTCGCGAACTGTGGGAAAAAAGTTTGTTCACCGGGATGCTCGCGGCTTACTTTATTCACAATTTATTTGTGTTTGATAACTTAGGGAGTTATCTTGTCTTCTTTACTTTCCTCGCTTATTTCTCGGCTACGGATGAACGGTCAGAAAAACTTTTGGGTGGGACCAAGAAATTATCGCTCGGTTACCAAGCTACTTTAGGGGTGATTGCTATTTTCCTTGCTTTGGCCGCCTTGTTGGGATTTAACTTAAAACCGTATTTGGCTAATCGAGAATTGATTAAAGCGATTACCCCCGATCGAGTTAGTACTACGGCCGCCGCGACCACTTACGTT
>JAHFNY010000018.1 GCA_023267075.1 Candidatus Vogelbacteria bacterium | reverse complement strand
TTAAAGAATTGGAAACTACTCTCACTGCCAATTTGCCCGTGGCGGAGACTGATGCCTTTGACTATTTTCTCATCCGCAACTTCTGGTGGAAGATGTCGGCTTTAGCCATTGCTTTAGTGTTGTGGTTTGTCTTCGTCTTCCAAACCGGCGTGGTTAAACGAGAATTTTCAGTCCCGGTGGCCTTCCGCTTTGTCCCCAGTGGTTTAACGGTGATCAATTTAAATACTGATAAAGTTACCTTCAGCGTTTCCGGCTCGCAAAGTGATTTAATCTCTTTTGATAATAGTAGTTTGACGGCCAATTTTGATCTCTCGGGCGCGGCTTTGGGGTATGGTCAATTGCCAGTGACGCCAGCGAGCTTGGGTTTACCTAGTTACTTGAAAGTAGAAGATATTGAGCCAGGTAATATCCGTTTTACTCTCGTGCCAGATCGGACTAAGCCATGATATAATCTAAATAATGATTAGCTTTCTTGATGCCGCCATTTTGGGTTTAGTCCAAGGTTTGGCTGAATTCTTACCCATTTCTTCTACCGGTCACTTAATTTTAGCGAGTAAGATCTTAGGTTTATCTACCAGTGATTTCCTCTCCAGTTTTATTATTGCGATTCAAGTGGGATCAATCTTGGCTGTTCTTTTTCTCTATGGTCGAGATTTATTTAATTTAGAATTGACTAAAAAGGTTCTGGCCGCATTTATCCCCACCGCGGTGATTGGTTTTATTCTTTATAAAATTATTAAGCACTTTTTCCTCACCAGCGACCTGGTGGTAGCGGCCGCGCTCATTGTTGGCGGCTTGGTAATGATTGGGCTTGAGCTCCGTCATAGAAAGAAGGTGGTAGAAGGCCGTGGATTAAACGACCTTTCTTATCGTGAGGCTGTTTTAGTGGGCTTGGCTCAATCGCTAGCCATGATTCCGGGTATCTCGCGCTCGGCCGCCACCATTTTTGGCGGCCTCTCGCTTGGACTCTCACGCTCGGCGATTGTGGAATTTTCCTTCCTCCTCGCCATTCCCACCATGATCGCGGCCACGGGTTATGACTTGTTTAAGAGCGGAGCCAGTTTCTCGGGCGGGCAGTTTGAGGTTATGGCGGTGGGGACGGTAGTTTCCTTCTTAGTTTCTATTGTCGCTATCCGTTGGTTGCTTAACTTTATTCGCCAACATGATTTCATTGGTTTTGGGATTTATCGGGTAGTAGTTGGTTTGCTTTGGTTAATCTTTTTTATTAAGCTTTAATTAATTATCAATTTAAATTAAATTTTATGGATACGACAATTCGTTTCAAACAAGCTTTATTTACAGCCGGAGTGATTGCTCTCCTCGCTATTGCTTACGCCGCGATTGTGTACGTGGGGGTGTATGACCGCTCCATTCAACCGGGGTCCTTCCGCAGTTTCGCTGTGACGGGGACAGGTAAAGCGGTAGCCGTGCCCGATGTGGCCTCATTTAACGCCAGTGTGATCAACGAAGGGGGAAAGGATTTAGGAGCGCTCCAGAAGAGTAATACCGACAAGATGAATAAATTAGTCGGATTCTTAAACCAACAAGGGATTGATAAGAAAGACATTCAGACCAGCGGTTATCAAATTAGCCCGCGTTATCAAAGCTTTGGCTGTCAGAATGGCGCTTGCCCACCCAGCGAGATTGTGGGTTATACCATCACCCAAACGGCGAGTGTGAAGATCCGGGATTTCAGCAAAGCCGGAACGATTTTGGCCGGCGTTGTTAGTGCTGGAGCTAATTCCGTATCACAACTTAACTTTACCGTGGATGATCCAGCCCTCGTCCAAGCTCAAGCGCGGGGTAAAGCCATTGCCGAAGCTAAGGCTCAAGCCGAGGCCATGGCCGAGGCGGGCGGCTTTAAAGTGGGTAAACTCTTATCTATTGATGAAGCGGGACCAATTAATTATGCCCCAATGCTCAAATATGGCATGGGCGGCGCTGATATGGCAGTAGCCAGTATTGCCCCTGCTCCTGCCGTGGAGCCAGGCTCGCAAGACTTTACCGTCCAAGTTTCACTCCGTTACGAAATTGAGTAAAAATAATGAAGCTCAAACTTAATCTTAAAGTTACCGGGATTGAGAGTACGCCGGCTTTAGCCGAGTTTGTAAGTGCTAAGATTAATCAACTAGAACGCTTCTTGAGTAGAGAAGATGAAGTGTTGGTGGAGGTGGAGATTGGTAAAGTGACCGCCCATCACAAGTCGGGAGAGATCTACAGTGCTGAAATTAATCTCTCGGCCAACGGCAAGCGCTTCCGGGTGGTGGAAACTCAAGATGACTTATATGCGGCGATTGATGTAGCTAAAGATGAAATCTTAAATCAAATTCGCAACGCTCATGATAAGAGCCATTCCCGGCTTGTCCGCGGTGGCCGCAAGATCAAGGACTTCCTCCGCGGCTTCAAGGGGTGGAGGTAAAGTTTTTATAGTCCACCTCTTTCTTACCTTCGGGAATTACCCGGTCAATCACTAGCTCGTCTCCTATGAGGCGGGCTTTTTTTATGATTACTCGTTTCTTTTGGCCGTTAATTTCGGTAAAAAAGTACGCCCCGGGCCAGGGAGTATAGGCGCGAATCTGACGATAGTTTAATTCTGGGTCAGCGCTTAAGTTAATCTCACCAGCTTCTTTAGTTATTTTCTTAGTGTATGTGGCTTGAGCGTGATTTTGCGCTTGAGCAGTAATTTGCCCAGCGATAATTTTAGGCATTACTTCTGCCACCATTTCACCCCCAAGCTGGGCGAGCGTATCGCGTAATTCTTCTAGCCATTCTGCTTGATTTAAACTTAGCACTTTTTGGGCCAAAATCGCGCCGTGATCCATCTCGGCATCCACTTGCATAATCGTTACCCCTGTTTCTGTATCACCATTTAAAATAGCGGTTTGAAGTGGCGCCACGCCGCGATAGTGGGGTAAGAGGGAAGGGTGGACGTTAATAAAGCCAAACTTGGGTTGAGTAAGGAGTGAAGCTGGTAGAATCTTTCCATATGAGGCTACCACGGCAATATCAGTTGGCGGCAAGACAAAGTCTTTTAATTTCTCGGGTTGGAGAAGGGGAACGCTATTTTCCTCCGCCCAGACCTTCACCGGTGGGGGAGTGAGGATTAATTTCCGGCCTTGGGGTTTATCGGGCGTGGTGATAATTAAATCGGGCGTTAAATTATTTTGTTTTAGAGTGTTTAAAACGCCAATAGCAAACTCATCAGTACCAAAGAAAGTGAAAGAGATTTTACTGGCCATATTACTTACCTTCCGGTTTAAGTTCTTCTATTTGGGTGGCGTGGTCGGTAAAGAGAATGCCGTTTAAGTGATCAATCTCGTGTTGGAAGATTTGGGCCCAGACGCCGGAGCCATTGCGAGTGAACTTTTTCCCTAGTTCATCATACGCCTCTACGGTTACCTTTTCGGCTCGCTTGGTTCTACCATATAACCACCGGACTGATAAGCAGCCTTCTTCCAGCGTTACTTTCTTCTTAGACTTTTGTTTAATCACTGGGTTGATGAAGATTAAATCGCTAGTTGTGCCTGGCTTCATCTTACTCGAGACCACGAAGATTCTTTTACTTACGCCAATTTGCGGCGCGGCAATGGCCACGCCATCATCTTCTTTAGCCAGCGCCGCGCTCATCTCCTTCAATAATTTAGTTAAACTAGCACTACCAAACTCGGCCGCTTTAACCGCCTCGGCCGTCTCTCGTAAGCGCTTGTCCTCTTTCTGAATAATCTTAGGCATCAATGTAATATTATAACAATGATTCGGGGTCGACAATAATCGTATAAGCGGGAGAGAGGACTGATAAGCGCTCAAGTAAAAGATCATTGGGCCAGGATTTTTCTTCTTGTTTTATTAAGAGCGCTAATTGCTTTACTCCTTTATCACTCACCGTATCGTAAACGGTGGGTTTGTATGCAATTAGATCTTCCGCTAATTGTTTAAATTCAGCATTCACTTCAGAATTTTTGAGATCGCGCGTAATTTTAATTAGCACACTAAAGGGCGGATAATTAAGTTTCTGCCGTTCGGCTATCTCCTCGCGGTAAAAATCTAGTAAATTGCCGGAGAGCGCGTAGTTAAAGACCTTCTCTTCTGGTCGCCGCGTTTGGATGAAAAACTTTTTTGTTGCGAGCGCCCTGGTTCTTAAAACTAGGGTTAGAATTTTCTCACTGATTCTAAAGTCGGGGAGAGTAAAGAGCGAGTCCAGCGCCGCCACGGCCGTATTTTCTACCGGTTCGTTCAAGTAATCTAGTGCCATCTCGGTTCCTAAGATCACGGCGCCCGGCGTTTTTAGAAAACTTTCAGCAATCTTTTTAGCCTTGCTTGGATTTTTCACCGTGTCGCTATCGAGGCGGTAAACACTGGCACTAGGTAAGCGTTTTTTAATTTCAGTTTCTAAGCCATCGATCCCTAAGCCGAGCACCGCCAAGCGCCAACTGCCGCACTTGGGGCATTTATCAGTCACGCTTTGGATTTGACTACAACGATGACAACGGAAGTAATGTTCCTTCTCGCCACCGTGGAGGACCACTGGTGCGCCGCACCGCTCACAACTTAAAGTCTCGCCGCAGTCATTGCAGATGGTGGTGGGGGCAAGACCGCGTCGGCCGACTAAAATAAAAAACTTTTCTCCGGCGCTACTTGCTTGTTTAAGAGCTAGCTCTAAGCGGGGAGAAATAATTTCTAAACTCTTTTTCCGGCCGGTGTCTTGGTCGAGTGTTTCTTTAGTATTGATTAATTCTTGCTTGGCCGCCGTGGCGGTGCGATATTTTAAATTACTCGCGGGGCTAAAGTCGCCCCGCTCCAAGCGGAGGACGGTTTCGGTCCGGAGGGCAATATCACCCAGGACTAATTTAGCGCCACTTGCTCGCGCCAGTTCCGCGGCGAAGATTCTGGCGTCGGCAAAGGGTCGATTAGTATCTTTATAATGACTAGAATTTTCTCGTTCCATAATAATTACCGTCATATCTGATCGAGGGAGAGAAAAGAAGGTGGGCGTAGCCACAATTAACACCGGGTGCTCACTAGTGAGCGCTTTTTGCCAGGACTCTAATTGTTCTTTCTGACTCAAGCGACTGTGGAGAATAATGGTGTAGGCGCCAATTCCTTTTTCGAGCGAGGTTACCACGCGCTCAATCTCGGCAATGGTTGGCAAACAAAAGAAAACTGACGCTTGGCGGGCGAAGGTTTCTCTAATTAAGCTTTTGTAATACGCCAAGCGTTCTTCATCGGGTTCTTGAAGAGCGACAATCTCGGGCTTAAGTTTGGGCTTAGGTTTGATTTCTACTTTGGTTTTACCACTTTTTTTGGTGAAGGTGGTGGTTTCCAAAATGGCTTTGGGCGAGAAACTGCGGATGATGGCGCCAATTGGCGCATTGAAGAATCTGGCTGTTAACAAGGCGGCGGCCATAAACTCGGGACGGAAGAAGGACGGCTGGATCACCTTGACCATTTTCTTGAGGGAGAAATCAAGGGCCCTCGCTTCTGCCTTCAACTCGGCGGCGGGGCGACTCTCGGTGACTAGGGCCGGTAATTCTCGATTTTTAATCGTCACTCCTACAATGGAACCGGGTAAAACTTCCTCTTTAGTAAAATAAGAGAGGTGAGAGGTGGGTAAACCCTTAACCAAGGGGATAACTGTGATGATTCTCATTAGAAATTTAGTGTATACTGCTTAGTAATGACAAACAAGGACGCTTGGGATGAAGCGCTCCTCAATCCGCCTCCGCCTCTCCCAACTGCACCCATCGCTAAATCGCTCGTACCAGTCGCGGGATTATTAATCGCGCTATTGGTGGTGACAGGGGTAGAAGCGGCGGGTAAAATTTCTTTACCTTCTTTACCGACTTTAAATTGGCCCACCGCGCCGAGCTTGGCTCAATTTAAGAGTTTTAGTTTACCCACTACTGATTTAAAGACTAGTTTAGCAGCGGTGGGAGAAATAGGTAAACAGATAAGCCTTCAGGCGGCAGCGGGTATCGGTTTAAGTGGCGACCTGCTTGCCACTGGTTACAATAATTTGGGTGAAGCCAGTTTCCTTTTGACCTTAAATGCCGTTAATAATTTGTCTAACGGTTTAAGTACCAGTTTAACTGCCGGTCGCAATTTAGGTCAGACAGGATTATCGGCCGGTGGTAAAAATTTAAAGACAGTTAATGGTTTAATGTTGGGTGCAGCCGGAACGATTGATTCTCAACTCGCTAGTGTGCCACCAGCGGCGGGCTTGGTGGCGGCGAGCGCGGCGGTGAGCGTGGGGGAGTGGGCCCAAGCGATTACCGATGATTTAACCTGGTGGGTAGATAATGCGCGAGATTTTCTATTTGCTTATGGTCAAGCGGTGGGTGAGCGGTGGCAAGCCTTTCTCGCGGGCCGGGCGGCTCCAGTTGTGACCACAAGCGCCAGTTCCGCTACCCCAGTGCCGGTGACCTTAGATCTTGAGACTAAAAATGACCTTAAAGATATTAAAGCCGGCGTGGCCGAGATTTTAAAACGTTTAGATCAAAACACGGTTGCTCCCACTGGCAAATTACCCAGCCAAGGTTTGGTGGTAGTGCCTAAGGTTGATAGTACTAATTCCAGTAATTTGCAGGCTCGAGTGGGGAGCGTTTTCTCGGATCAAGTCCAGGTTTCCCTTGATGCTTCCGGCAAAGCGGGTGTGGTAACACCAGTCTTTCGCCGTGGTCCGGGTGATAATTATTTATTCCTCCTCACGCCGGTAACACCGTAAATTGCCATGGTTAAAAAACTCCTGCTTTTTTCTATCTTGATTGGTGTTTTACCGTCCCTTACTTTTGCTGCTACCCTTAGTTTTACCGCTACACCGGCTAAAGTGGAAGTAGCTTTACCACCTGGCGGGGCTAAAATCGTTAGCCTAAGTTTAATTAATAATCTCGGCCATATTGCTACTTTCAATCTTAGTGTAGAAAAGTTGGCTGATTATAATTCACTCATACCCTATTTAGATTTGCCGGCGGAGGCGATTACCCTTCAACCTGGCGAGCGGCGTAATATTCCAGTAGCAATTAATTTACCTCTTAATGTGCCGCTGGGTAGTTTGCAAGGATTAGTCATTATTACCTTGGCGCCAACTAGTGAGACCGTAGCCGGGGCGCGAGCCGTTTCTCGTCTGGGAGTCCTATTTTTAATTAGAGTCTCGGGAACAGAAAAGTTCTCTGGCAAGCTGACCAGTTTTGGTTTGGCCGGTGGCGCCTTCACTTCCCATTCTGACAAATTAGATTTTTATCTTAATTATCAAAATGATGGCAACGTCTACGTTAATCCTTATGGCTTGATCACGATTAAAAATTTACTAACCAAACAAGAACAGAAAGTAAAAGTTGAACCGTGGTATGTTTTGCCCGCTAGTGCCAGAGTTTTAGATCTCAAGGCTAATTTGGCCGGCGCCGGTTTATATACGGCCACTTTAGAGCTTAATCGTGGTTACGATAATGTGGTAGATACCAAACAAATTTACTTTATAGTTCTAACTCCGGTGGTCAGGGTGATTATCGGTATTATTTTGCTCTTAATTCTGTTTGGTCTCTATCGCGTGGTAAAATCAAGATTATTAAAACAATGAAACGAATTTCTTTAATCATTGTAATTTTTCTTTTGACCACATCGATGGCTCAGGCCTACGTCTCTAATAGTTCTCATTACCGGATTCAAGTGGATAGTATCAATGTGGGTGGGGCAACGAGCAGTTCGGCTGATTACGGGGTAAGTGATACGGTGGGAGAAATTGCTACCGGTGATCTCACTGGTACTAGTTATAAGGTGAAAGCTGGTTATCAAGCGATGCTCTTATCTAGTATTAGTATTACCGCTCCCGCTGACAGTACTCTCTCGCCGAGTATTGATGGCGTGACTGGTGGGACGGCCACAGGAGAACTTGATTGGAAGGTAACAACCGATAATTCTGCTGGTTATACTTTAGCGCTTAAAGCGAGCACTAATCCGGCGCTTAAATCGGGGAGTGATAGCTTTGCTGATTATACTCCCGCCGGCGCCATACCTGATTTTACTTGGACGGTGGCCGCCAGTGCGGCGGAATTTGGCTTTAGCCCCGAGGGAACTGATGTGGCTAGTCGTTATTTAGATGATGGAGCGTCTACTTGCGGTACCGGCTCTACTCAAACCACTGATCGTTGTTGGGATGCCTTCTCCACTTCCAATGTCACCGTAGCTAGTTCGAATACTGGCAATAGTCCGAGTGGAGCGACGACAGCGGTTAAACTTCAAGCGACTTCTGGTAGTGGGGTAATTACTAATCAAGGCACATATACCGCGACGATTGTGGCTACCGCTCTAGCCCAATAATTTTCTATGTTTAAAAAAATTTCTTCCATCATCAGTGCCACGGCTATAGTTTTTTTCTTTAGCACAATTTTAGTTTTAGCAGCGAGCGATAGCGCCAATGTTACTTTAACGGTTACTTGTCCGGGCGGAGTTTGCTCTAGCTCCTCTTCTTCGTCTTCATCTTCAAGTGGTGGTGGCGGGGGAGGGGGTGGTCCAATCTCTGGTTGTATGGATCCAGCCGCCGTTAATTACAATAATCAAGCCACCGTAGATAACGGCACTTGTTTATATGATGTGCCGAATGTGTCTAATTTTACCGCCACCGCTGGAACAAATGTCATTGATCTCGCTTGGGCTAAGCCACCGGCGTACGCGCGCTTTGCTGCAGTCCGGATTATGCGTAAAGCGGGGAGTATCCCAGCTAATTCTAGTGATGGGACGCTTATTTATGATGGTTCGGGGACTAGCGCGGTGGATGTGACCGCGGCTTTCGATACCCTTTATTTTTATACGGCTTTTGTCCGCGATGTTGACGGCAATTATTCTTCTGGTGCAATTGCCTTCGCCACACTTGTATCTGGGCAATCATCATCCTCTGGTTCTAGTTCCTCATCTGGTTCCAGTTCTTCTTCCGGATCGTCATCGTCTGGTAGTTCTTCTAGCTCGGGTGGGTCATCATCTGGGTCCAGCTCGGGCCAAGGCACTTCTAGTTCTGGAGGGGCAGGGAGTTCAAGTGGCGGGACGGGCGGTGGAACGGATCCTTTCTCGTTTTTTCCAGAAACCGTTTCTAGTAACCCGTTAATTAGAGAATTAAATTTAGCGGATTTTATTTTCATTCAACCGAGTGAATTGGTAAAGACGGTAACGGGGGGTGGTTTAATCAGAATTAGAGGTGATAAAGCTTTAACCGTGTTTATTCCTTATGATCGGGTGCCAGAGGTACTTAAAACCATTGGGGTAACTTTAACTGCGCCAGATGATCCCCGGGCCACTTTCTCCTTCATCCTCCATATTAATCCCGAGAAGACGGGGTATTTAGGGACGATCGCACCCTTGGGTAAGAATGGTAATTACGCCGTGACGATTCATATTATTAATTATCAAGATCAGAGTATTAAGCGCTTGCGGGGGACGATTGTGGTCTCGGGAGCAGTCGTGCTCTCGCCGGCCGCCACCCAATTGATTCAGAACGTGGTCTCGCCGGTGGCGGTGACTACTGGCGTGGCGGCCGGAGCGGCCGATATTTTAATCGCCACGGCCAATGTCCGTTCTTTCGCCGATATTTATTTTTTGGTCTTGCGCGGCTTGGGAGCGTTGCTAGGCTTCCTAGGGATTAAGCGGCGCAATAAGCCGTGGGGCACGGTCTATGATTCCATCACTAAGCGGCCCATTGATCCGGCTTATGTGACAGTAGAAAAAGACGGTAAAGAAATGACTAGCGCTATCACCGATATTGACGGTCGTTACGGCTTTTTCCTCCCACCAGGGCAATATCAACTTAAGGTCGGTAAGACGCATTATCGTTTCCCTTCCACTCACTTGGCGGGTAAAGGCAGTGATGAGCTGTATAATAATCTCTACTTCGGTGGAGCTTTTGCCTCGCAAGGAGAGGAAGTGGTAGATAAAAACGTCCCGCTTGATCCAGAAGGCTTTGATTGGAATGAGTTTATTAAATCTAAGTCTGATTTCTTTAAACTGTATTCTAAACGGGAATTAGTTCGGGTCAGAGTAGCTAACTCTTTATATTCTATCGGCTTCATCGCCGCGGTGGGGAGTGTCTTGGTGGCCCCGGGGAAATTAAATATTGTGATCTTAATAATCTACGGGGGGCTGGCTATTGGCGGGCGGATTTGGAAAGCGCGACATAAAGTCCTGACGCTTAAAAGAAATGGTGAGCCGATTCCATTCGCGATTATCCGCGTCTTCTTGCCCGATTTAAATCAAGAAGTAAAGCACGTGGTAACCGACGAGCTGGGCCGTTTCTACCTTCTCGTCCGTCCCGGTTCCTACTATTACACGGTGGAAGAAAAACTCCCCGATGCCTCGTATCAGAAAATTTACCAATCTCCCGTGCTTGAACTAAAGAAAGGTGTCCTAGGAGGCGATATCGTGATAGCTTGATTTATAATATGAAATCAGGTCCAAATTATATTTGGGGAATTTCTGAAAGAGGGGATGGGCAGATGAAGTTTTATCCTGATAATACTGATGAGGTTTTATTGAATCGGGAAAATTTTTTTAGCAAATTGGGTTTAGACCCAAATACTGTAGTCAGCGCCAGTTTGGTCCACGGCGATAACATTGCAGTGGTAACCGAGAGTAATATAGGCCAGAAGATTGAAAATACTGATGGTCTGATTACGGCTACACCGGGCGTTATTTTAACCATTACCGTGGCTGATTGTTTACCCATTTACTTTTTTGATCAGACTAAGAGAGTAGTGGGTCTGACTCACGCCGGTTGGCGCGGGGTGGTTAAAAACCTGGCTTCTAAAATGATTCAGAAAATGCGGTCGGAATTTGGTACTGACCCAAAAGATGTTTTAGTTACTATCGGTCCTCACATTAAGGAGTGTCATTTTGAAGTGAGGGAAGACGTGGCCGAGCAATTTAAGGATTATCCAGAGTTTATACTTAGGAAAGATAATAAAATTAACTTAAACTTAGCGGGAGTGGTTAAGAAACAGCTTGAGGATGAGGGTGTTTTATCAGAACATATAAGTATCAGTAATGATTGTACCTATTGTCTCGATAAAAAATATTTTTCCTTTAGACGCGATCAGCCAGAGAGAGTTGAAGCGATGATTGCGTATATTGGGTTATACTAGAGTATGGCCATAAAGAAAACATTTGGATTAGGGAGTAAGGTGATCAGAGTTAAAGCTAAGAAGGTTAGCGATTTCAAGAGTTCTAAAATTAAGGTGGTTATTAAGAACTTGCGAGACACTATGCGACATGACAATTTGGTTGGTATGGCTGCACCCCAAATTGGTGAGAGTGTAAGAATTTTTGTTACCGAAGTGCGTAAAACAACTTATCGCAAAAATATTGCCAAGCCGGACCCTCTCCGAGTTTTTATTAATCCTACGATCGTTAGCCATTCTCAAAAGCAGGTAGAAGGATTGGAGG
>JAHFNY010000017.1 GCA_023267075.1 Candidatus Vogelbacteria bacterium | reverse complement strand
AGGATAGTCGGACCCTTAAGGAGTGGCAGGCTTTAATTCCGGTGGGTAAGGCCAAAGTGGCGGTGATTGCTTGTGAGACCATGACCGAGTCAGCGGCTCAAGCGTTGCTTAAAGTGGTAGAAGAGCCGGCCGTGGGAGTGTATTTTTTCATCATTGTTCCTAATGAGGCGGTATTGATCCCAACTTTGCTTTCTCGATTAATCCAATTAAAATTAGAATCAGGAGCAAATAAAAATAAAAAAAAGCCGATTAATGATGATGGATTAATTTTGGCTGAGAAGTTTCTTGCCGCCGCGCCGATGGCGCGGCTTAAGCAGCTTGACGCCATAAGTGAGCCCCGAGAATTAGTCCGCAATTTAGAGCGAGTGATTGCTAAACAAAAATTAATTTTAAAACCAGAAGTTTTCTTAGAAGCCGGGGAAGCGGTGAGAAAAGCCGCCGCGCGCTTAGATAATCCGCGGGTGCAGGCCAAGTTGGTGTTGGAAGCGCTCGCTTTCTCTCTACCCTTAATCAAGTTATAATCTACTTTAACTATGGCCTATAATTTTTCTCCATTTAAAGACAGAGCGAAAGGGGTAAGCGAATGGCTGGTTAAAGAGCTTTCTGGTATTCGGACTGGTCGGGCTACGCCAGCGGTGTTGGATGGCGTCCAGGTGGAGAGTTATGGCACCCGCCAACCGCTTAAGCATGTGGCGGCGATTACCATTGAAGATGCCAAGACCTTGCGCGTGGCACCCTGGGATCAATCGCAGATTAAAGCCATTGAATCGGCGCTGGCGGCGGCTAATTTAGGTTTATCAGCGGCGACTGACTCGGCGGGAGTGCGGGTGATTTTCCCCGATTTAACGGCCGAACGGCGGCAAATGCTGATTAAAATTGTGAAAGAAAAGTTTGAAGAAGCTCGCGTCTCGCTCCGGAAGGAACGGGAGAAGGTGTGGAATGAAGTGGTAGATTTAGAAAAAGCTGGAAAATTGTCGGAAGATGATAAATTCCGCGGTAAGGATGAACTGCAGAAATTGGTGGATGAAGTGAATCAGCACTTAGAAGATATTGCCAGTAAAAAGGAAGCCGAACTTTTATCATGACCGTTATCATTTTTTTAATTGTTCTCGCGGTGCTTATTTTCTCCCACGAGTTGGGGCATTTTTTAGTCGCTAAATTTTTTAAACTCCGCGTTGATGAATTTGGTCTCGGCTTCCCGCCCCGCTTGTTTAGTCGGGTTAAAGGTGAGACGCGCTACTCTTTAAACCTAATTCCTTTAGGCGGCTTCGTTAGTATCTTTGGTGAGAACAATACGGATGAAGTGTTGGCCGAAAGCGAGCAGAAGCGAGAAATGTTTAATCAACCTAAATTAGTCCAAGCGGCAGTGTTGGTGGCAGGGATAGTGGCCAATTTACTTTTAGCTTGGTTACTCATTAGTGTGGCTTTGTCTATGGGTGTTCCGGCCGCCGCCAGCGATGTGCCGTATGGTTTAACTATTTCCACCCCTAGGTTAATGGTGACGAGCGTCCTCGCTCACTCGCCGGCCGAGGCGGCTGGTTTAAAACCGGGTGATAAAATTGTTTCTCTCGCCGCCAGCCGTGATGTAGTCTTAACCAGCCCTGACGTGGAGATTACCCAGAACTTTATCGCCGCGCATACGGGGAAGGTTTTAACGATTACTTATACTCGGGGTGAAAGTCAGACTTTATTAAAGAGCACCACCACGCCAGTGAAAGGTTTGGTGGGTGATCGAGCGGCGATTGGAATTGGTCTTGATTTGGTGGGACAGGCGAGTGCTCCGTGGCCCAAGAATTTAATTATCGGGGCGAGCCTGACGCTGAATGTGATTAAAACTTCTGGCATTAGTTTGCTTCAAGTATTTTGGAATGTTGTTTTCCATGGCGGATCAATCTTGTCAGAAGTGGTGGGACCAATAGGCTTGGCCGGCTTAGTGGGGGACGCCCGGACGCTTGGTTTATCTTATTTACTTTTCTTCGTGGCTTTCATTTCTGTTAATCTCGCTTTGTTTAATTTAATCCCATTCCCAGCTTTAGACGGCGGGCGTCTCCTCTTCCTTTTAATTGAGAAGATTAAAGGCTCTCGTATTTCGCCACGCGTCGCTAATGCTGCCAACCTCGCCGGCTTTACTCTCCTCATCCTTTTCATGATTCTCGTTACCTATCACGACCTCACCCGTATTTTCTAGTACCCTTTCTCAAAAAAAGAACTTACATTCCATTTACTAACGGTCGTACTTAAAGCGTATCTATTTTTTCGGCGGCAATTTAAAATGTAGGCGTAATTTTGCGTCAGGGGTTAAGTTTTTAATTTCCGCATAAGCAACGTAGGGCCGAGCGTCTAGGACCTCAATGGTAAAATTTATCTCATCACGGCAGGGATAGGGGAATATAAAAACAGAATGTTGGAATTCATAGAAGCCGAGATCGCGTAATTTGTCACGAATAGCATCTCTAATCTTCCGTTTCTTTTCTGGTACATCAAAAAAGACCAATCGCCAATGATTATCCCATTTTGTTTGGGGTTTAATTTTCATCTCATCAAACTTCATTCTTAGAGACTGTTTTTGCCCTAGTTCAGTTAAAGTTAGAGATATTGTGCCATCATTATGTTCTTTATAATCAACTAAACGATCATGATGAAATTCAGAAATTACTCTATAAAGGTATTGCCGATCAATCGTCTTCCATTCTTTTGGTAACTCATGAATTATCCGCCTTTGATTTTTATAACTTCTTGTCCAACCGATATTTATTCCGGCAGCAAGGAGTGACAGTATCCTTTGTTTTCTTGGACTGGACCACTTTTGTCTTTTTCTCATGACTTAAAGATTATACCATCTATATACGGTCGTGGTTAAATGGTATATGTGTTGAAGAATAAAAGTTAAAAGAAAAACCGCGCGTGGCTCTGGCGAGCCCGCGCGGGGAAACAATTTTTTAAACAATTACTGTGGATTTGGTTTAGCCTCTGCCGTTTGGGATGGAGGATTGGCTGGTGGAATGGAGTAAGGTACGAGTTCAATTTTGGTTTTACCATCGGTCAGCTTACTTTTTGTTATGATTTGTCCGTTGATTGGTGGTTGTTTATCCACTATCCAACAATAAGTATAGCTGTCTTTCTCAACAGTAATCCACCAGTTTTTGTCGTCAATCTTTCCGGTACCAAGGATATTGTAATTACTGTCTACGTAAACTGTTTTTTCATCTACTGTAGATAATTGGCCAGCATAGTAATAACTGCTAGCAAAAAACGAAAGGATAGCAGCAACAGTTGAAAATGCAGCCGTACCAATTAACCAAATCCCATCTTCTTCTTTTGCTAAAAAAGCAGTAAAAACAGCACCAAAGATACAAAGCACAGTTGTGAACAACAAAAATGACATTTCAAACTCCTTGGGCCAAGCCCGATTTTGTAAATTTACAGCGAAAACCTCTGTTTGCTATGCTAGCATAATATAGTTTATATGTCAACCTTTGCTTTGACCTAGGAGATTTTTTGCCGTAAACTGTAAGCCACATGCGGCAAAGTGAACTTTTTACTAAAACCAGGCGAGAGAATCCCCAAGACGAGGTGGCCAAGAATGCCCAGCTTTTGGTCCGGGCCGGTTTTATTCATAAAGAATTGGCCGGGGTCTATTCTTACTTGCCCCTGGGTTTAAAGACTTTAAATAAAATCATTGGGATTATTCGCGAGGAAATGCTCGCGTTGGGTGGGCAAGAAGTTTTCCTAACTAGCTTACAAGAACCAGAAAAGTGGCAAAAGAGCGGTCGCTGGAGCGATGAAGTAGTAGATATTTGGTTCAAAACTAAATTGGGCAATGAGACCGAATTAGGTCTTGCCAATACGCATGAAGAGGCCTTGGCTAGTTTAATGAAAGAACAAATTTCATCCTATAAAGATTTGCCTAAATACGTTTTCCAATTCCAGACTAAATTTAGGAATGAGAAGCGGGCCAAGAGCGGCCTCCTCCGGACGCGAGAATTTATTATGAAGGATCTTTACTCTTTTTCTAAGACAGAAGAAGAGCTAGCCAATTTTTATGACCACGCCGCTCAAGCTTATGAGAAGATTTTTAAACGGGTTGGTTTGGGTGAGGTAACGTATAAAACTTTTGCTTCCGGCGGCAGTTTTAGTCAATTTAGTCATGAATTCCAAACCTTGTGTGAAGCGGGTGAGGATTTAATTTATGTGGATGAAGGAAAGGGGGTTGCGGTAAATAAAGAAGTGTTAACGGATGAAGTCTTGTCGCAATTAAATCTAGATAAAGATAATTTGAAAGAAAAGAAGGCCATAGAAGTGGGCAATATCTTTAAATTGGGGACTAAATATTCTGAAGCGCTTGGTTTAAATTATAAAAATGAATCAGGAGAGGTTTTACCGGTAGTGATGGGTTCTTACGGTATTGGTCCGGGACGGTTGCTGGGGACAATGGCTGAAGTCTTGTCTGACGACAAGGGCCTCGTTTGGCCAGAAGCCGTTTCTCCTTTCCAGGTTCATTTAATTAGCCTAGGTCAAAGTGAAGCAGTTAAAGCGGAAGCGGATAAGATTTATGCTGATTTAGTTAAAAAGGGTGAAGAAGTGTTATATGATGATCGGGATCTTGCCGCGGGAGAGAAGTTTGCCGATGCTGATTTAATTGGTTTACCCAAAAGAATTGTGGTTAGTGAAAAGACACTAGCGAGTGGCAAGCTTGAAGTTAAAGATCGGGCAAGTGGTGAGACTATCTATATTGATCATGTTTGAACGATTGAAAGAAATGTTCACTGCCGACGTGGGACTTGATCTCGGCACTTCTAATACCCTGGTCTATGTTAAGGATCACGGCATTGTTTTAAACGAGCCGTCAATTGTAGCGATTAATCAAAAGACCGGTCGGGTGGTAGCGATTGGCGCTGATGCCAGTCATATGATTGGTCGGACGCCGGCGCACGTGGCGGCGATTCGGCCGCTAGAGAACGGGGTGGTATCTAATTTTGAATTAACCGAGGAAATGCTTGCTCACTTTCTAAAGAAGGCGGGGCAAGCGGTAGATAAACAATTTTTTCGGCCCCGGGTAGTGGTGGGCGTGCCCTCGGGTATTACCAATGTGGAGCGTCGCGCGGTGCGCGACGCCGTCCGCAATGCCGGGGCGCGGGAAGTACATATTATTGAAGAACCAATGTCAGCGGCGCTCGGGGTGCGTCTGCCAGTGCATGATCCAGTGGGCAGTATGGTCATTGATTTAGGTGGTGGTACGACTGACATTGCCGTCCTCTCACTCGGCGGGATTGTGAAGTCACGTAATCTCCATGTGGCGGGCGAGAAGTTAAATCAAGATATTATTGCCTATATTCGCGACGAGTTTAAAATTTTATTAGGTGAGAAGACGGCCGAGGAAGTAAAGGTAGCGATTGGCTCGGTGTCTAAAGCGGCGCCGGCGGCCGAGGCCACGATCCGTGGCCGGGATCTGATCACCGGCTTGCCGCGCGAGGTGATTATTACCGATGTGGATATTCGTGAGGCAGTGAGCAGTTCTATCAGTATTTTAGTCGATGCGATTAAAGAGGTATTGGAGACCACACCGCCGGAAGTTATTTCCGATATTATGCATCGAGGAATTATTTTAACCGGGGCCGGGGCCCAAATCCGCGGTCTTAAAGAATTATTGGAAGATGAGCTCGAGATCCCGATTCAGATTGTGCCTGATCCCCAGACGGCGATGATTAGAGGCACAGCGGTAGTACTGGAGGACTTACCGCGTTATCGAGAATTGCTAATTGATAATGAAGATGACGTACCGCCCCGGCAATAATTCGTTTAGTCGGCGCCCGGAGAAGAAAATTAGTCGTCTTTTCTCGGGTTTAGCAGTTGTGGCGGTAGTGGTGATTTTCGGTTCACTTCTGGTCCAAGGCCTGACCTCGCCGGTGCTTTATTTAACCTATCCTTTATTTAGGATTACCAATCAATTAGAGACTAATGTTAAAACGGTGGAGGAGTTTATCACCAGTCAGCGACGGCTTTTGGCCCAAATGGGCGTTCTGCGTCAGCAAGTAGCGACCTTAAAAGAAGAAAATAAAATCTTAAAGCTTAAAGATCAAATTCTCACCGGTGCAACTGGGTTCTCACTAGCCACTAGTAGCAAAAACTTTATCGCTTTAAGAATCCTTTCCCGACCGAGTGCCTCGCCGTACGATACTTTAATTGTGGATACCAGTAGTGTCAGCAATAAGATTAAAGTTAATCAGCTTGTTTTCTCGGCCGGAGGAGTGGCTTTAGGTCGAGTGGATATTGTGGCGGGCAATTCTGCCCGAGTAGCCCTATTCTCCTCTCCGGGGCATAAGCTCGCCGTCCAAATTGGCGGCGAACACACCGCAGCTACGGCCGAGGGTTTAGGTGGTGGCAACTTTAAAATTGTTTTGCCTCGGGGAGTGATGATTAAAGTTGGTGATCCGGTGATTGCCCCGGCCGAGAGTGATAATCCAATTGGGGTAGTGGGAGCGATCGACTCTTCCCCAGCTGATCCCTTCCAAATAATTTATTTTAAAAGTCCAATCAATCTTTATGAACTGGTCTGGATCTTCATTAAAGTTTAAACTTGGGATAACTCTAGGCTTAATCATCATGGCCTTTTATCTGCCGTGGTGGATTACCTTTATTGCTCTTGTTCTATTAGTTATTATCTTACCCAATTTTTATCCGGCGCTCATTATTGGTTTGGTCCTTGATTTAACTTACGGTTATCAGCCGGCGATGATCTTTCACTTTCCCTTACCTTTTACCCTTATTTTAATCATAATTTATTTCTTAGCGCCGGCGATCAAATCGCGTTTAAACTTAAATGTGGTTTAACTTTTTAAAGAAATTCAAACAGCCGCGGCGCGATGACTTGGATCCCGATGAGATCTTGCTTGATTCTAGTAATCTCTCTTCTTTCAACAAGCAGCAATTTGAAGGCCAATTAGAGAAGCCGATTGGCCGGTTAACATTGTATGTAACGGGAGCCGTTTTTAGTTTTATTTTTCTTCTCTTATTTATCCGGATTGGTTATTTAGAAATCGCTCGGGGCCAAGCCTTTTCTGCCCGGAGCGAGTCTAATAGCCTCCGCCATACCGCCATCTTTGCCGAGCGGGGGATTATTTATGATCGGACAGGAGAAGAATTAGCCTGGAATAATCCCGATCATCTCCGGACCTACATTTCTTTGCCGGGTCTAGCTCACGTCCTCGGTTTCGTTGGTTATCCGGATGAGAAGCAGGCGGCTCAAGCTGATTATGAGAATAAAGAAGTGGTTGGTCGCGAGGGAGTAGAACGGGCTTATGATAGCGTCTTGGCGGGGGAAAAGGGAATAAAAATCGAAGAAACTGATGTGAGTGGTAAGGTGGTGAGCGATTATCTCCTTCAAACCCCCGTAAGTGGTGAGAGTTTAAATCTTTCGATTGACGCTAAGGTAGAGTCACAATTATATGCTTTTATTAAAAGCTTGGCTGTGGATAAAGGCTTTCACGCTGGGGCGGGAGTCATAATGAATGTGAAGACAGGAGAAATTTTAGCCCTTACCAGTTATCCAGAATATGATCCCAATCTCGTTTCTACTGGCAATGATCCCGCAGCGATTAAAAGTTATTTAACTAATCCCCAGAGTCCCTTCTTAAACCGAGTGATTGATGGTTTATACACCCCCGGTTCTACAGTTAAGCCGATTATTGCTACTGCCGCTTTAAGTGAGAAGATTATTTCTCCCGATAAAATCATTAATACTAATGGTAAATTAGTTGTGCCTAATCCTTATGATCCTAAGAATCCGTCGGTGTTTAAGGATTGGCGCAACAATGGTCCCGTCGACTTGCGCACTGCTATTGCTTATTCTTGCGACGTTTACTTTTACGAGATTGGCGGCGGTTTTGGCTCGCAACCGGGATTGGGGATTAGTAAAATTGATCAATATGCACGGCTCTTTGGTTTGAGTGCTCCAACTGGTTTAGTCTTGGGGAAAGAAGCGAGCGGCGTGATCCCAACGCCGGAGTGGAAGAAAGAAAACTTTGACGGTGAGGATTGGCGCTTGGGCGATACTTATCACACCTCTATCGGTCAATATGGCTTTCTCGTTACACCCTTGCAAATGGTGCGGGCGGTGGCGGCGATTGCTAATGGGGGAACATTAATTACCCCAACCTTACTCAAAGATAATAAAAATAATTTGGCGACCAGTAAAAACTTAGGTCTTAATCCAGCTAATTTACAAATTGTCCGGGAAGGGATGCGGGGGTCAGCTACTATTGGTACCGGTATGGGCTTATCAGTGCCCTACGTTAAATTAGCGACTAAAACGGGTACGGCTGAATTGGGGGTGGCTAAAGATCGAGTGAATGCTTGGGTGGAAGGATTTTGGCCATATGAGAATCCGGAGTACGCCTTTACTGTGGTGATGGAGCGAGGGCGGGTGGGGAATACTGTTGGAGGCGTCTTTGTCATGCGCCAATTGGTGGATTGGATGCACTTAAACACACCGCAATATTTGGGCTTGCCACCTCTCTCCACCGCCACTTCTACCTAAAATTATGTAAAAAGAAAACCGCCTCTGAAGCGGTTGGTTCTCGTCTAGCCCGATTTGAAAGAAAAAATAATGGGTGGTCATAACCGCTCGATGACGGTGTTCTTCAGGAGGATTACGATTTTACGGTCCTCCGGCGAAGAATTTCCTCATTATTTTTATCTTTCAGAAGTTTTTACTTTTTGATGTTTTCTTTGATCTGCTTAAGAGCATTCTGGGCGTTGTTATTTCCAGGATTTTCTTGAAGAGAAGCCTCAAAGCATTTAATAGCTTTCTTGGTGTCACCCTCTATTGAAGCGAAAACCCCATTGTGAAAAAGTAACTCTGATCTGACTTCTTTTGGAAAATTGGTAGCTTTACCCACTCCTTTCACCTCCCTTCAGTTTTATCTATCTTCAAGTCTATCATATTATACCTAGAAAGTCAAGTTGGGGGACTGGGTCATTTGCGGCATCAACTTAATTACGCTATAATAGCGCTCACTATGGACACTGCCAAAGAATATTTAAGTCAGGAGAAGTACGACGAGCTGGGAGCCGAGTTGCAAGAGCTTAAGACCGTTGCCCGGAAGGAAGTGGCTGAACACTTAGAATATGCTAAATCATTGGGCGACTTGTCGGAGAACGCCGAGTATCACGAGGCGCGCGACAAGCAAGCCGATATTGAAGATCGGATCAAGCAGATTGAAACAATTTTAAAAAACGCTTTGATTATTAAAACCCATAAAACCGGCGCGGTGACCGTGGGTTCAGTAGTTAGCGTAACCCGAGCCGGACAGAAGGAAGAAACTTTCTCCATTGTTGGTTCAGAAGAGGCCGATCGCGCCATGGGCAAGATCTCTCATCAATCGCCGCTCGGGGCCGCGCTTTTGGGTAAGAAGAAGGGCGACAAAGTGATAATCTCCACGCCGAAAGGGGAATTAACCTATCAGTTAACCGACGTTAAATAAAAGTATGGCCTCGCTCCAAGAACTTAGAGCCGAGCGTTTAGACAAACTGGAGAAGTTGAAAGCGGCCGGTAAAGAAGTTTACCCCGTGGAGTCTAAGCTCACTAATACCTTAGCTAGTTTAAATAAAGTCTTCACCGTTTTAGCTAAAAGTGAGAAGGAAGTGACGGTGGGTGGGCGAGTGCGGGCGATCCGCGGCCAGGGAGCGATTATTTTTGCCGATCTTGATGATGGTACGGGTAACATTCAGATTTTACTTAAGAAGGGGGAGCTTAAAGACGGGGAGTTAGAACTGTTTGAAGAAACAGTAGATTTGGGCGATATCATTTCCGCTACCGGAAGTGTCTTTTTAACCAAACGGGGAGAGAAAACGGTGTTGGTAAAGAATTGGCAGATGCTCGCCAAGTCGCTGCGCCCTTTACCCGATAAGTGGGAAGGACTTAAAGATACCGAGGAGCGCTTCCGCCGCCGCTACTTAGACAGTTTAATGAATGGCGAGGTCAAAAAGCGCTTTATTTATCGTTCCCAATTAATTGCCGAGATCAGGAAGTTTTTAGATAAAGATGGCTTTTTAGAGGTGGAGACGCCGATTTTGCAACCCGTCCCTGGTGGCGCTACGGCGACGCCGTTTATTACTCATCACGAGGCTTTAGATCTTGATCTCTATTTGCGCGTGGCCCCAGAACTTTATCTTAAAATGATGCTAATCGGTGGCTTCCCTAAAGTTTATGAATTGGGCCGTTCTTTCCGCAATGAGGGGATTGATGTGACTCATAATCCAGAATTTACCACCATAGAAGTGTATGCCAGTTACTCTACCCCGGTGGAAGAGCGCAAGCGAGTGGAACTCCTATTTAAATCAGTGGTGAAAAAATTATTTAAGCAAAGTAGTTTTACTCATGCGGGGCAGAAAGTTGATTTTAGCAAGAAGTTTAGTGTCGTTACTTTCTATGAACTTCTCCAGCGTTACGCGATGATCTCTAATCCGGAAAGTATTAGTGATAAAGAATTGGTCCTTAAAGCCAGCCAAATGGGGGTAAAAGTTGAACCAAGTGATCATCGGGAGAAGATTATGGACAATATTTACAAGAAGGTCTGTCGGTCTAAACTTATCCAACCTACGTTTATCATTGATTATCCGGTGGCCTTTGCGCCGCTTGCTAAGCGGAAAGAGAGTAATCACGAGTTGATTGATCGCTTTCAGCTAATAGTGGGGGGGATGGAATTGGTAAACGGTTTTGCCGAGCTGAATGATCCGCTAGACCAGCGAGGACGGTTTGAAGAACAGGAGAAGAAGAAAGCCGCTGGGGATACAGAAGCTCAAGTGAAAGATGAGGATTATTTAGAAGCGATGGAATATGGCTTACCGCCAGCTTGTGGTTGGGCCATTGGGATTGATCGCTTGGCCATGCTCCTCACCGATACGCAAAACATTCGGGAAGTAATTTACTTTCCCACCTTGCGACCGAAAGAGTAGAGAGTATAATAATAGGCATGAAGAAAAAGCAGCCTAAAAAGGAGGTTAAAAAAGCTAAGATGAATCTAGAAAAACTGGCTATAATGGTGGCGGGTGGATTTAATGAAATGCATGATAAATTTGATCAAGTTGATAAGGTATTAGAAAAAATCAATCAAAAATTGCTAGAACACGATCATCGGTTTGATGGTATTGATCAGAAAATAAATTATATAAATAATAGAGTAGATCACTTTGCTGATCATGGCCGGCGGATTACCCGTCTAGAGCGTAAAGTCGGTATTTCAGATTAAAATTTTAAAATAAAAAAGAACCCCGCCTCGAGACTGGCGTCTCTCGGCGGGAGTTTTCCGTACTTAAGGCTTAAGCGCTCGCTAAAAACAACACTCCCTTCTCTGGATTAACCTCTTTAATTAACTCCTCGATTCGTTCCGGTGGAATCTGAAGATCCTTATTAAGCTGTATTAATCCAGCAGCTTCTTTTGGATTGTCTGCATAGACAAAAGCAACTAAAAGACTTTTTTCTAAAATGCCTTGAATCTTAAACAGCTTCATTTTCAATCTCCCTTAATTACGTTTTGAGTCTAAAGCCTAATTCAGATAATAAATTATCTTATATAAAAAGTCAAGTTATTAAACATTTCTCACTTATCCACAGATTGGGGTGTTTGACGGTGGTTGGCGGGTGGGAGAGAGTGGAGTATAATTGGAAGATAGTGGTAGAAAGTGGTAATTAATCCATATGTTAATCGGCGAGTATCGTCATACGATTGATGCCAAGAAGCGGCTCGCTGTCCCTGCGGCTTTTCGCCGCGAGCTGGGGAAAAAGGTGGTCGTTACCCGCGGTTTAGATAATTGTTTGTTCGTCTACCCGGCCAAGAGTTGGACCAAGCTGTCCGAGAAGCTCGCCCAACTCTCAATGGGCCAGGCCGATACCCGGGGCTTTAACCGGTTTATGTTCGCCGGGGCGGTAGAGGCCGAGATTGACGCCTTAGGTCGCGTGCTGATTCCTGACTTCTTACGCGAGTTTGCCAAGCTCACCAGTAAAGTGGTCGTCGCCGGCATCAATGAGCGGGTGGAGATCTGGGACGAGACCAGGTGGCAAGAGCATACGGGCGAGATTGAGAAGAAGGCCGATCTTTTGGCCGAGAAGTTGGGTGAGATCGGCGCCTTCTAAGCAATGGCCCACATTCCCGTTCTTTTACATGAAGTTATCGCTGGCCTGAAGCCTCAAGGAGGCGAGACCCTCTTAGACGCCACGGTGGGCTCGGGCGGTCACGCCCTCGCCCTAGGAGAGTTGGTGGGTAAGGAGGGGAGAGTTATTGGTTTAGACCAAGATGAGTATTCTCTCGCTCAAGCTAAAGTAACTCTGGCTAGATTAGAGTGTCGCGTTGACTTGGTTCAGGCCAATTTCCGCGATTTAGCTCAAGTCTTAGCTAAGCTTGAAGTGGAGAAGCTTGATCTCGCTCTCTTTGATCTCGGGGTGCATTCCGATCAATTGGGCGCTTCTGGTCGGGGATTCTCCTTCCTCCATGATGAACCACTGTTGATGATTCAAAACACCGCCGCTCTTCCCGACAAACTCTCGGCGGGAGACATCGTCAACTTTTGGTCGGCCCAAGACTTGGAGAATGTTCTAACTGCCTATGGGGA
>JAHFNY010000016.1 GCA_023267075.1 Candidatus Vogelbacteria bacterium | reverse complement strand
GCGGAGAGTGTGGGATTCGAACCCACGAGGGGCTTTAAGACCCCTACCTCGTTAGCAGTGAGGCGCTTTCGACCACTCAGCCAACTCTCCTCGTTTCACTCGGAGTAGGGCTGGTGGTCGACAAGTCGTCCACTTTCGGCCCGCCTCCCGGCAAGGGCCGACCCCGTCTGCGCGGGGGCAGGTAAAATCTAAAGCAGTTCAGATTTTACCCACTCAGCCAACTCTCCTTTGTGGGCTTAATTTAGCACGGTTTTGTCTTGAGTTCAATCCGTATATAATTAAATCTATATGGGTAAATTTAATGATTTGGATTTGAACAGGTGGAAAGAACTCGAGATCTGGACCGATAGCCTTTGGATTATTAGTGGAAGAGATAAAACAGGGAAACACAACGGTTTTTATCATGGAAATTTTATCCCTCAAATTCCGCATCAGTTAATTTTAAGATATTCAAAAAAGAATGATGTGGTTTTTGACCCGTTTTTAGGAAGTGGGACAACTGCCTATGAGGCAGAAGTTTTAAATAGAAATTTTATCGGTATAGATATACAGAAAAAACTTGTTGATTATGTTAAAAAAAATATTGAGCCAAAAAATAATTTTTCAAATTTGGTAGCTGGAGATAGTACAAAAATTGAAACTTTTGACAAAGTAAAAGAAACTCTTAAAAACAACAAAAAGAAAAATATTCAATTAGCTATTTTACATCCACCATATGCAGACATAATAAAATTTAGCGATTTTAAAAATGATCTCTCTAATGCAGATTCATTAAAAGATTTTCTAGACAAATTTTCAAATGTTTTAAAAAATACTATTGAAATATTAGAAAATAGTAGATACCTAGCCATCGTGATTGGCGATGTTTATAAAGCGGGGAAATGGATTCCTCTAGGTTTTTATTGTATGAATGAAGCTCAAAAGCTAGGGCTGACACTTAAAAGTATTATAGTCAAAAATATGGCAGGAAATCGTGCTAAACAAAACAAAGAAGGAATCTGGAGATACAGAGCCCTATCAAGCGATTACTATATATTTAAACACGAATACATTTTTCTTTTTAAGAAAAATTAAGACGGCCCTCTATCATCAATTTATAAACCCCAGCCATATTGAAACGGAATTTAAAATTGTCTCTATTATTGTGGACTTGAAACTCTCCGATAGCTACGCCATCATATTCATATTTTACCGTATTGCTTTCATTCCATTCGGCAACAGTTGTTTTTGTAAATGTTATCTTTGCAGGATCCCAAATAGGGCTACTGGTTTTCTTGATCACCACATATTTTGGATCAGCCGTAGGATTATCATCAGAATCAACGACATTAAAGATATGAACTAGAAAATCACAATCAAACATATACTCCCAGTAAATGCCGAGTAATTCCTCAATTCTTGTTAAGGCAATTATTTTGAAAAGCTTTACTTTTTCTGGATAAGCAGTTGGTATATATGAAATACCCAATCTTTCTGCCAAAATTGCATACCAAGTATTTGACGATGCCTGTCCGATTTTCTGTGGTGCTGCTTTACCCAATTTTTGCTTGTTGGTTTTTACTGACAGGGTTTTACTATCTTTAAGTATAAAATCAACAGTGCTTTGATTTTCGGCGGCATGTTTAATCGGCAATGGAATGTTATTTACTTTAAATATATCTGCAACGATGGGTTTTATTGTGTTAGTAATATTTTTTACTCCACGATTACGGTATTGATCATTGACAGGGAGCTTAAAAATATCTGCAATTGCAATTTCAGCTGAGACACCGATTTGTTCATTATTTAACATAAAGAAATCCTAGCATGGATATTTATATTTTCCTATATGTTTAGTAATAAATATGTTATAATAAGTCTATGAATTACATTGGCAGTAAATTATCATTGTTGGAATTTTTAGAGAAATCTATTGAAAGGGTGGTTGATAAAGATTCCATAGTTTTTTGTGATCTATTTGCTGGAACAGGTGCTGTTGGGGCTTACTTTAAACGAAAAGGATATAAAGTTATTGCAAACGATATCCAATATTATAGTTTTGTTCTTAATAAACAATATATTGAAAACCATCAACATTTAAAGTTTGAAAAACTTTCAAAGAAGATACCTGAGTTAAACAATATTAAAATTTTAGAAAGAAAAAACGCTGTCTGTGATTATCTGTCAAAGATAAAAGGAAAAAAAGGATTTATATATAAAAATTATTGTCTAGGCGGAACCAAAAATCAAGAATTCGAAAGGCAATATTTTTCGGATGAGAATGGAATGAAGTGTGACGCAATTAGGATGAAAATAGAGGAGTGGAAAAAAAATAAATTAATTACAAACAGTGAGTACTATTTTCTTTTGGCTACTCTTTTAGAAACTATCGATAAGCGCGCCAACACAGCTTCGGTTTATGGTGCATTTTTAAAACAATTAAAGAAAACTGCTCAAATACCATTTGTATTAAAACCCGCCGAGTTAATAATAAATGACCAAGAACATGAAGTGTTCAATGAAGATGTAAACAAACTTGTAGAAAAAATTAAGGGAGATATTTTATATCTTGATCCGCCTTATAACCAAAGACAATATGCGACAAATTATCATTTGCTTGAAACAATTGCAAAATATGACAATCCTAAAATTTATGGAAAAACAGGATTAAGAGAATACAAGAGTCAGAAATCACTCTATTGTTCTAGAAATCAAGTCAAGAAAGCTTTTGCTCATCTAATTTCTAATGCAAAACAAAAATACATCTTTTTAAGCTACAGCAATGAGGGTCTCATGACTCCGGATGATATAAAAGAAATAATGAGTTCGAAAGGTAAATACGGGTACTTTACAAAGGAGTACAACAGATTTAAAGCAGATAAGGATAAGAATAGGGATTTTAGTTCAGACAGAACTTTAGAATTTTTGCATTATGTGGTTTGTCTGTAAATTTTTTGGTTTTGCTATAATCCTTATATATGATTAAAGAATATATTGCTTATTTAAAGGATAATCCGCAGGGGTTGTGGTTTAAGCGCAAGCTCTATGGCTGGGGTTGGGCGCCGGCTCGCTGGCAGGGTTGGGCGGTGATTGTTATTTATATTGTGTTATTGGTTAGTTTGATACAGATGAGAGAGGAGTCTATCCCTGGCAATCCCGACTCGGGGAGCAATTTCCTCACCTTTGCTCTGCCAATCATTATTTTAACCTGCATCTTAATCTACATTTGTTATAAAAAGGGTGAGAAGCCGCGCTGGCAATGGGGCTTGCCGAAGGCAGATAAATAAGTAATTTTGCTATAATACCTACATGAAACATCCATTTATCCATTGGTTAGTGAGTGCAGTGGCGATTGGGGTCGCGGCGTATTTGATCCCGGGCGTGACGGTTACGGTGTTGGGGGCGCTGGTGCTTGCGGTGGTGCTGGGGCTGATTAATCTCCTCATTAAGCCACTGATCTTTATCCTCACTTTGCCCCTGACGATTATTACTCTGGGTCTATTCTCCCTCGTCATCAACGCGCTTTTAATCATGCTCGCGAGTTGGCTCGTGCCCGGTTTCTCGGTTGCCGGCTTTTGGCCGGCGTTCTGGTTCGCCCTTATCCTTTCCCTTATCAACTGGTTGTTTGGCATCTGGGCCAAGAAATAAATTTAAATAAAAATGGTCGCGTCCAGAGCTGAGCGCGGCCATTACTTGGAGTTTACCCCATTCGGCGGGGGAATAGCTATGGCCTGGTAGTTGCAACATTTAGCGCCAACCAAGTCTTCAAATATTCGGTGACAGAGATCGCACCTGAACCACTGTTTGCCGGGTGGCCAGGTTTGAATAAAGATTTTTATGGCTTGACCCATGTTAAATTCCCTCCAAGTTGAACTTCTGCTTATAATTGTCTGCTCGTTTTAATTCCCTGTCAATTAGTTTAAACTTAAGTGATGGCTGATATTTTCGCGAGTTTGAAGACCGTTTTTAGAGGTGAAGTTGATCGTGAAGAAAAGACGCTAAAGACTTACTCGCATGATGCGAGCTTGTTTACCGTTAAGCCGCAGGTGGTGGTGTGTCCTAAAGATAGTAAAGATGTGAAGGCACTGGTGCGCTGGGTAAGTGAGCACCAGGCAGAAGATCCGACCCTTTCTCTCACGGCGCGGGCCGCCGGGACGGATATGACCGGCGGCCCGCTTAATCGCTCTATCATTGTGGACTTTATGCGGCATATGAATCGGATTAAAACGGTAACGCCCGATTACGCCGTGGTGGAGCCGGGTTGTTATTACCGCGATTTGGATAAAGCCACGCAGAAGATTAAGCGTTTTATGCCTGCCTTCACTGCCTCGCGCGAGATTAATGCCGTGGGCGGGATGGTGGGTAATAATAGCGGTGGCGAGAAGGCGATTAAATACGGCAAGACGGAAGATTATCTGAAAGAACTTAAAGTAGTCTTAGCCGATGGAGAAGAATATGTAATTAAACCATTAACTAAATTAGAGCTAGAGGCAAAAATAAGTGGTGAGAAGAATCAATCTAAGTTTGAAACAGAACTGTATCAAAATCTTTATAAACTGATCACCGATAATTACGAGCCGATTATGGCGGCCAAACCGGCCGTGTCTAAGAACTCAGCCGGTTATTACTTATGGAATGTTTATGACAAGCAGACGGGCACGTTTGACCTCTGTCGGCTTATTGTGGGTTCGCAAGGCACGCTAGGTTTGGTGACGGAGATTACCTTTAAGCTGGTGCCCACGGAACCGTACTCCAATATCTTGGCGGTTTTCCTCCCGTCACTTGATCACGTGAGCGCTTTAGTCAATGAGATTTTACCCTTCAAGCCCGATAGTTTAGAGACGTATGATGATAAAAGTCTCAAGCTCGCGGTGCGCTTCTTCCTCGACTTCTTTAAGCAATTGGGCTTGGGGCGAGCACTTAAATTGGCCTGGCAATTTATGCCAGAAGTGGGCCTCATTTTAACCGGCGGCGTGCCCAAACTTATTTTAATGATTGAGTTTACTGGTGAGACGGCAGTAGAAGTGAGAAATAATTTAGACCAAGTGGCCGCGCACCTGAAGCATTTTAATTATAAAATGCATTTGGCCCGCTCGGCGGGGGAAGCCGATAAATATTGGCGCATCCGCCATGAGAGCTTTAATCTCTTGCGTCATCACCTTAAGGGTAAGCGGACGGCACCGTTTATAGACGACTTGATTGTGAAGCCGGAGTACTTGCCCGAGTTCTTGCCTCAAGTGAAGGCCTTGCTTGATGAGTATAAGCTTGATTACACGGTGCAGGGGCACTTGGGTAATGGCAACTTCCATATTATCCCGTTAATGGATCTTAGCTCACCTCTCTCGGCGGAAATTATTTTAGAATTATCTAAGAAGGTATACGCTCTAGTCCACCAATATCACGGCTCTATTACCGCCGAGCACAATGACGGCATTATCCGCACCCCTTACCTTGTCGAGCAATATGGGGAAGCAATAATAAAATTATTTCAAGACACTAAAAACATTTTTGATCCTCACAACATTTTTAATCCAGGCAAGAAGGTGGGTGGTACCTTTGCCGATATTAAGAAAGCGATTATTTAAAACCTTTACCCCTTTGCCACGGGGTGCCGAGGAAGGGGAGAACATAGCGGTCTAGGCCCCAATACCCAGCCACCTTCCAAGCGAGCATTACGCCAATGGAAAGGACAAAGAGAATGGGATTGGTGCTAACTGTGCCGGCGAGTAAATAATTAAGATTCATAAACAGACCAAAGAAGGCGGCAATACCGGTGAAGAGGCCAATAACGAGACCCACTCCCACTGCCAATTCCCCATAAGCTATAATATGCGACCAAGTGGTGACGTGAGTTAAAACGACGTGTTCAATAAACCAGGCGTACCACACTTGGACGTCGGGGTGGGCCCCAGAAGTTTTAGTCAGCGCCTCGTGGAGAAAGCCAGTTAGAGCCGAGCCGGCGTTGGTCCCAACCCAATCGGGATTAATAACTTTTTCCCAACCAGCAATGACCCACTCATAACCCAAGTACAATCGGGCGAGGAGCCAGAGCCAAGAACTTTTCGTATTATTAAAAAAGAAGTGCGAGAGCGGCGATTCACCAACACTATAATGTGAGGCCATAGCCAAATTATACAACAAAGTCGGCTATGATATAATCAAGTTATTAACAATTTAACAAGATAAACCTATGTCTAAGCAAGTTATTTGGGCCATTGTGGGCGTAATCGTGATTGTTCTCGCTGGCTGGTATGTTATGTCTAATCCTCAATTAGGCGGCAATTTAAACGGTGAGACGGCTACCAGTACTGCCACCACCACGCCTAGTGCGAGCGGCAATGCTTACTCGTTTAAGGATCTGATGGGCTTCTCCGGATCCCAAAAGTGCGTGATTAATTCTCCCGTTGGCTCCACTGTTGGTAGTGGTACAGTGTATGTGTCGAGCGGCAAGGTCCGGGGCGACTTCGTAGTTGATGCTTCTGGCCAAAGTGTAACCGCTCATATGATTAGTGATGGGACCAATACTTATACCTGGATGGATGGCTTTACCACGGGTTATAAAATGCCGATGATGACTGGCAGTACCAATAGTGCCGCTCCCACCCAAGGCGTGGATGTGAATCAGAAGTTAAATTACAATTGTGGCTCGTGGACGGTTAATAATACCGTCTTTACGCCGCCCACTAGCGTGACCTTTATGTCTCCTGAGGCAATGATGGCACCAGTTAAGGCTGGTTACTAAAAGTTAGTTAGATAAAAAAGAAACGCGGTTCGCCTTAGAGGCGACCGCGTTTTTGGTTTGAGGGCAAAAAGAAAAATTCAGGACCACTTCACTTTCTTGGTTGTTTTTGGACCGTCGAGGTCTCCATTGGGGTGGTTTTGAATTGTTTGCGGTTTGTCTCCCGCTTTTTTAATTTCAAATACCGCCCTTTTGACCATCTTCACTACTTTACCATAACTGACCGGCATGACCCTTAGCCTCCTTTATTCCTGCACTCGGGTACTGGAGGTATAGTTTACCACAGTTGTAGAAAAATACAACCCTGCTATAATGACGGCATATGAAATTCTATCAAACGAAGTGGTTCTGGGCGGTAGTTATTTTAGTCATAATTATTGGTTATGGAGTGGTGAGTTACAATAGTTTTATTAGTCAAAATGAGACTGTCGATAAGCAATGGGCCCAAGTGGAGACGCAGTATCAGCGGCGATTTGATCTCATCCCCAATTTGGTGGCGAGTGTGAAGGGGATAATGAATCAAGAGCAAGCGGTTTTCCTGGCAATCGCTGACGCTCGGACCAAGTACTCGGGCGCAGTAACGGTTAATGATAAAGCTGCCGCCGCCACTCAAGTGGAGTCAGCGCTTGGTCGCTTGTTGGTGATTATGGAGAATTATCCCGCCCTGCAATCGGCCCAAAATGTGCAGATCTTAATGGCCCAATTGGAGGGCACCGAGAATCGGATTAGTGTAGAGCGCCAGCGCTTTAATGACGAGGTTCGATCCTTCAATGTTTCTGTCCAGACCTTGCCTTCTAGCTTAGTGGCTAAAATGTTTGGCTTCTCTACCCGCAATTACTTTGAGGCGGCTACCGGTTCTGATGTCGTCCCCGCCGTCAACTTATAATCAGCTAATGAAAAAGTTATTCGTCACTTTTGTTATGGTGGCGATATTTCTCCCAATGCTTATGGTTGGGACTCGAGTACTCGCTTACGCTAATCCCGGTATTGCTACTGGCCTAGTTAATGACTTTGCCGGGATTTTAAGCCCGAGTGATAAACAAGCCTTAGAGGCTAAGTTAGAGAGCTTTCAAAAAAGCACTGGTGATGAAATTGCTGTGGTCACTATTGCCAATTTAGGTGGTGACACCATTGAGAACTTTGCCGTCCAATTGTTTAAAGACTGGGGGATTGGCGAGAAGGGTAAAGATAATGGGGTTTTACTCCTTGTGGCGCGCGATGATAAGCAAATCCGGATTGAAGTGGGCTATGGCTTAGAAGGAGCGCTAACCGATGCCCAGAGTTATTTGCTAATTCAGAATCAAGTTTTACCCGCGTTTAAAACGGGTGATTACGTTGGTGGGATTAACGCTGGGGTCGATAAGATTATGGCGGCGGTGCAGGGTGAAGTCTTGCCGAGCGCAGATCAAAACGATAATCCTAATCTCGCTGATAAAATTTTTAGTTTCAGTTGGTTTGGCTTTCTAATCCTAATGTGGATTGCGAGCGCCCTGGCGCGGTCTAAATCGTGGTGGGCTGGCGGCGTGGTGGGCGGAGTAATGGGGGTAATTATTGGCTTTATTTTCGGCTTTATTTATTGGGGTTTGCTCGGGATTATTTTACTGATCCCTTTGGGTCTACTCTTTGACTTTATTGTTTCCCGAGCGTATAGCCGGAGTAAATTGATGGGTGTTAATCCGCCGTGGTGGATTGGCGGCGGGGGCTTTGGTTCTGGCGGCGGAGGATTTGGCGGCTTTGGCGGCGGTTCGTCGGGCGGCGGCGGGGCCAGTGGGAGTTGGTAGATTATTAGCTTAAGAAAAAAGATTATGAAAAAAGGTTATGGTGATAATATTGAAGCGTTAACACTTAAGAATGAGAACTTTCGGCAAGTCTTATACACTGCCGCTCACTCACAATTAGTTTTAATGAGTTTATTGCCTAGCGAGGAGATTGGCGCCGAGGTTCATCCCGACAATGATCAATTTATTCGCGTAGAACAAGGCGAGGGTAAGGCGGTGATTAATGGCAATGAGTACGCTTTAACTGATGGGAGCGCCATTATTGTGCCGGCCGGAGCGGAACATAATGTAATTAATACCTCGGCGGGGGCTAAAATGAAGCTCTATACCCTTTATTCGCCGGCTCATCATCGCGATGGCGTTGTTCACGCGACTAAAGCGGAGGCCCTAGCCGACGAGGAAGAATTCACCGGTCAGACTACGGAGTAATTTTTATTCCCTATGCGCCAGCGCGGCGCCGAGTACTGTCTCGGCGCCGTTTTTCTGTATTACTTTTACTGCTTCGCTTAACGTAGCGCCGGTGGTAAGGACATCGTCTAAGATAATCACCGTCCGATTTTTTATTTTCTCTGGATTACTAATGATAAAGGCGCCGTTTAAATTAGCTAGTCGCGCGGCGCGTTTCTTGAGCGTTACTTGGGCCGGCGTATCTTTAATTTTGATCAAAATATTTGGGCTGTACTCTAACACCTCTTTTTGTTTCTTAGTTAAAGCGCGGGCTAGTAAATCAGCTTGATTATAACCCCGCGTTTTTTGCCGGCTTTTACTTAGAGGAATAGGGAGAAGGAGAATTTTCTGCTCGCCAGCAAAGGTCATGAGTTCGGCCAGTTCTTCCTGTAACCTTTCCGCCAAGATTGAGGCCAACTCTTCCGCGAGGGAAGTTTGACCAGAATATTTTAATCTCCAAATCGCTTTTTTAATCGCCGGATCATCGTAATTAAAGCCGGCCCAGAATTGATTTAGCTCAGGATCCTCAATCTGCGCCGGTTTAAGTAAGGGTCGGCAAGTGGTACAGAAATAAGCACCGCTTTTATTGCACGCCAAGCAGCGCCGAGGGAAGAGCAGATCAAGTAAAAATTGAATCATTCTTGCTTTAATTATGGTATAATTTAGAGCATAAACCAACTGATGGCATCTTTTGTTGAAAATTTATCAGGCCTGTTTAAGGGCTTTAGCCAAAAAGATTCTAGTATTGCCGCAATTGACTTTGGTGGCTCGGCGGTGAAGGTGGTGCAACTTCGGCGGGAGCGCGGCCGAATTATTTTAGAGACTTATGGCGAGGTAGCCACTGGTCCTTACGCCGGTCTGGCTGTGGGTCAAGCCACTTCTTTACCACCCGAGCGCATGGCCGCCCTTCTCACCGATTTATTAAAAGAGTCTAATGTCACGGCCAAGGTCGGCGCGATGGCGATCCCGCTTCGGTCTAGTCTTTTGCTCACCATTGAGATTCCTGACCTTGGTTCGCGGATTCAACTCGAGCAAGTCATTCCGATTGAGGCGCGCAAGTACGTCCCGGTGCCCATTTCAGAAGTGGCGCTTGATTGGTGGGTCATTCCGCGCGGTCGCGGCGACAATCATCCGGTGGAAGCGGGAGCGGAGGATAAAGACAAGTTGGTCCAAAATAATTTAGAAGTGTTAATTGCCGCTGTCCATAAAGATATTTTGAAGGATTATCAAGAATTAGGGCCCAAAGTCGGTTTGGAACTTAACTTTTTTGAGATTGAGACCTTTAGTACCATTCGGGCCGTACTTAAGAACGATCTCGCGCCCAAAGTAATTTTAGATCTGGGAGCGAGCGCGACTAAAATGACGATTGTGGATTACGGGGTAATCCGTCTTTCCCACACTATTAATAAAGGTGGTCAGGATGTAACTATGGCCATTGCTCGCTCTCTCAATATTCCCTTTGCTAAAGCCGAGGAGATTAAGCGTAAAGTGGGTTTGTCTGATAAAGAGGCGGGGGGTGAGATTGTGGGTCCGGCCAGCCCAACTGTGGACTATATCTTTTCTGAAGTGAATCGGATTATGTTAGAATATGAGAAGAAGCATAAGCGGGCTGTCGACAAAGTAATTATGGTCGGTGCCGCCGCGGCGCTTCTGGGTTTGCCGGCCATTGCTAGTAAACATCTTTCAGTGCCGGTAGGTTTAGGTAATCCGTTTGCTAAAGTGGAAGCACCAGCCTTCTTAGCGCCAACTTTAGCTGAAGTTGGACCCAGCTTTACTCCGGCCATTGGCCTGGCTCTGCGCGAGCTCCAAGATCTCTAATTTTTACTTATGGACCCAGCTAATTTAAATCAACCTTCATTCATTCCCAAACAAGCTTTGGCCCGGACCGTGCCTGAAGTTAAAACGGGGATCAGTCTTTTTACCGTTATTGCGATTGTCATCCTCTTTCTCTCTCTAGCCTTGCTCGCTGGTGGTTACGTTTTTCAAAATTTACTGGCTAAACAAATCAACGGCGAGTGCAGTTTGCTCTCTGACGGTGTGACCCGTGTTTGCGGCTTGCGCTTATCGCTCGATAATGCGCGGGAGTCATTAGGCGAGAGCGTGCTCCAGAAGATTGAGCGTTTGGATCAAAAGTTGAAGGTAATCAACAAGTTGCTCGGCGCCCACGTGGTCTTAACACCCGTCTTTGACCAAGTGCTCGCGCCCCTTACCCTCCAATCCATTCAATATAAAAAGTTTACTTACAATAATGGTACGGTTACCTTGGAGGGGATAGCGCGGAGCTATCAAGATATTGCCGTTCAAGCCAATAAATTTAATCAAGAGAAAATGATTAAGAATTTTATTTTCTCTAATCTTGATCTAGATTCTAAGGGCAATATTGTCTTTAGTCTCCAATTAACTTTTGATCCGGCCCTGACGCGGTACAATAATTATACTTTGATTAAAAGCACGCCAGCGGTTTCCCCGGTAGTCTCTCCGGCGCCAATTTTACCTAATGATTTACCGGTTGCGCCCGCTCCTACTCCTGAGGCCACTAGCACCGCTACTAGCTCATCGATTAATCTATGAAATTTCTTGGACCAATTATCGTCATTATTATTGCCGGGGGGATCTTCTTTTATTTAACTGATCCCATTTTGAATACGGCTTTAACCGTTGATCCCCAAACCAATAATGTCTCGGGCGGAGTTTTCCCCCTTCTTTCTGAGCGGAATGATTTAAATACCGCTTTGTCTAACTCGCAGAAGCTCCAAGATGCCTCTCGGGCTTTAGTCGATCAATACAATAGTTTAGCCCCGGCGGATATTGCTGCCGTTGATACTTTACTGCCTGACCATATTGATAATGTCCAATTGGTAATTGATATCAATAGCATTGCCGATCAATATGGCATGACGATCAAAAATATTAAAATCACCACTCAAGATCAAGTTTCACCCACAGGCCGACCGGTGATCAAGACCTCAACCACCGGTGAGCAAGCGGCCCTTATCTCTTTCAATGTTACCGGTAGTTATAATCAATTGCGGAATTTCCTCACCGATTTGGCACGGAGTTTGCGTTTGGTCGATGTAACCGGTCTATCCTTTGTGGCGAGCGATCAGGACCTTTATCAATTTAATGTCGAGCTTAAGACCTATTGGTTGGAATAATTATATGGGTAAACTTTCTTTAACGGTAAAAATTATCTTGGCAGTCATTGTGATGGTGGGCCTCTTCTTTGGCGTCGCTTATTTCTGGCCTAGTAGTTCTACTAAGACCGATGCCGGCGTCTCTACCGCTGGTTATCAAGTTGCCAATTTATCGGCTAGCCAAGAGGCCAATCGAGAGTTTATTACTTTGCTTGATGAAGTTGGTAAAATTAGTTTGTCGACAGATGTGATTCAAAATCTTCGTCAGCAATTGCAGGACTTTAGTCCGGTTTTACCCACTATTCCGGTAGAGCGATCTAATCCCTTCGCTCCCGTTGGGGTCAATCGACCAGCTGGGGCGGCGATTCTTTCGCCTGGTGCGACCACAACCACCCGATGATTCCTGGGACTGATATCCCCACCCGCAGTTTAAACGGCCAGAAAGTGCCGTTTGAGGCGCTTAAGTATGTGCCGGAAGAGTCGGCTTTATACTATCAATTTGTGCCGATTGGCTTTACTGATGGGGTGTTGGAGGTGGGGATGATTGATCCGGATAATATGGAGGCGCGGGATGCGCTCCAATTTATTGCTAATAAAGAAAACTTGCCGTTCAAAATCTTTGTTATTTCTAAAGATGATTTTGACGCGGTGATCAAGAGTTATGGTGGCTTGGGGAGTCAGGTGGATAAAGCGCTGGGCGATTTTGCCACCGAGGCGGAAGAGGATAATGTTAAAGGAGAGAGTATTTTGAAACAATCAGCGGAACGGCCAGAAGTTAGTCTGGTGGAAGAAGCGCCGGTGACTAAAATTGTGGCGGTCATTCTTCAGCATGCCTCGGCTGGTAATGCTTCCGACATTCACATTGAGCCAGTTGGCGATCGGGTCAGAGTCCGCTTCCGAGTAGACGGGATTTTATATACCAGTATTTTCTTGCCCAACTCGGTCCACGACGCGGTGGTCGCGCGGATTAAAATTTTAACCAATATGAAGTTGGATGAGAAGCGTAAGCCCCAAGATGGTCGTTTCTCAGCGACGGTAGATAAGCGGAAGGTGGACTTCCGGGTCTCGTCTTTACCGACCTACTTTGGCGAGAAGATCGCGATCCGGATCTTGGATCCAGATAAAAAGTTGATCACTTTGCCCTCGCTTGGTCTGTCTAATGATCAGCAGGCTACGATTAAAGAGGCGATCAATCGCCCTTATGGCATGATCCTTCTTACGGGTCCAACTGGTTCTGGTAAAACCACTACGTTGTACTCAATGTTAAATGAAATCGATCGAGAAAAGTACAATGTAGTTTCACTGGAAGATCCAATTGAATATGATATTCCTGGGGTCAATCAATCGCAGGTTCAGCCAGAAATTGGTTATACCTTTGCCAATGGTTTGCGCAGTATCTTGCGCCAAGACCCGGACATTATTATGGTTGGGGAAATCCGCGATAAGGAAACGGCGCGCTTAGCGGTGCAGGCGGCGCTCACTGGTCACCTGGTTTTCTCTACCCTCCACACTAATAATGCGATTGGGGTCGTGCCCCGGCTGATCGATATGGGCGTTGATCCTTATCTTATTCCTCCCACTTTAATCATGATCATTGGTCAACGCTTAGTGCCGATGTTGTGTGAAGAAGGCAAGAAGGAAGAAGACATTAGCGAGAGTATGAAGAAGATTATTGAACGGGAATTTGCCGATTTGCCGGCCGCGGCTCAGGAGAAGTTTAAATTCCCGGAGAAGGTCTTCCAAGCGCAAGCGGCGCCGACTTGCCCTTCGGGGACTCGCGGCCGGCTGGGCGTGTTTGAGATTTTATCAATGGATCGAGAGTTAGAGAAAATTATTTTAACCAATCCGGTAGACTCGGCGATTTATAATTATGCCCGGAGCCAGGGCTTCACCACTCTTAAAGAAGATGCCATTCTTAAGGCCTTTAGTGGGCGCATTCCCTTTGAGGAAGTAAATAAGCTATAATAAAGTTACTTTTTATATGTCTAAAATAATCATTGTTGATGACGACAAGTTCTTGCTTGATATGTACTCGCTTAAATTCTCGGAGAGCGGTTATGACGTTACCTTTGCCAGTAATGGTCTTGAAGTATTAAAGAAAGTCGATGAGGGCCTTAAACCCGATATTTTCTTAGTTGATGTGGTGATGCCCGAGATGGATGGCTTCACTTTGATCGGGGAATTAAAAAAACGGGGGGTAACTAAAGATGCCACGGTCATCGTTCTCTCTAACTTAGGTCAAGAGGAGGATATTCGGAAGGGGCTTACCGCCGGTGCCGATGGTTATATTATTAAAGCTTCAGCCACTCCAGCCGAGGTTATTGCCCGAGTCGCCGAAATTGCCGCTAACAAGCTAAAAGCCCTGCCTCGCCGGCAGGCAGGTAATTAAGCTATTCATATGAAAGATTATCAAAAACAATTAACTGAATTAGTGGCGGTCGTCGCTCAAGAAGGCGCTTCCGACCTTCATCTAACCGCCGGCCGGCCAGCAACCATTCGGGTAGCGGGCGAATTAATCCCGTTAGTTAATCGACCGGTGCTGTCAGCCGACGACACTATGGGTATGGCTTTAGCCATTTTAAATGAAGAAAATAAAAAGATTTTCCTCGCGACGAAAGATGTAGACTTTTCTTGGAGTCCGGATGCCACCGTCCGCTTCCGCGGTAATGCCTTCTTCCAGCGGGGGAGTGTGGGCGTGGCTTTGCGTTTAATCCCGAGCAAAATTAAAACTTTAGAAGAATTAAGTTTGCCACCACTCCTCGCCGATTTTGCTCGCAAGGAGCAGGGTTTCTTCTTAGTGGTTGGACCGGTGGGGCAGGGTAAATCAACCACCTTGGCGGCAATGATTGACTTAATCAACCACGAGCGAGCTGAACACATTATTACTATTGAGGATCCGGTCGAGTATTTATTTACTTCTGATCGTTCCATTATTGATCAACGGGAAGTGCGTTTTGATACTGTCGATTTTTCCTCTGCTCTTCGCTCTATGTTCCGCGAGGATGTGAATGTGGGGAA
>JAHFNY010000025.1 GCA_023267075.1 Candidatus Vogelbacteria bacterium | reverse complement strand
ACTCCTTAAGGGTCCGACTATCCTCCACACTGAAACTTTTCCCTTCCCAAGTAAATTTATCGGCATGTATAGCGTCGGTGGTCCCAATAACTTCTGCCACCAAATCTAAAACTGCTGGTAAAACTTGCCCTCGCTCCCCCACCACCAAATGCGCGTGATGTTGTAAATTAACTTTCATTAGTGCTTGGCCAAAATACTCTTTTTATAAGTCTCTAAGTGTTCTAGCGCCACGCCCGTCCCCTTGACCACGCAAAATAAAGCATCTTCCGCCAGGCGCGCCTTCACTCCCGTCCGGCGATAAATTAGCTCAGGAAAATTGCGTAGTTGTGACGAACCGCCGGTCATAATCACCCCTTGATCAATAATGTCAGACGCAAGTTCGGGTGGAGTATCTTGGAAGACGGTTTTAATCGCCTTCACAATCTCCCGCAATTCTCCATCAATCGCTCGAACCAATTCATTAGTCTTAATCTCCACCGAACGAGGCAGACCGGTTAAGAAATCCCGGCCGCGGATGGCATAGACTAACTCCTCTTCAATTGGCACGGCTGAACCAATAGCAATTTTGGCATCCTCCGCGGTCTTATCGCCAATCGCTAAGTTAAAAGTCTTTTTAATATAATCGGCAATGGCTTGATCAATTTTATTCCCTGCATGTTTAACCGAAGTGGAGGCCACGATCCCGCCGAGAGAAATAACGGCAATGTCGGCCGTACCGCCACCAATATCAATAATCATATGACCGCGCGGCTCGTAAATGGGCACGCCGGCGCCGATTGCCGCCAGAATTGGCTCCTTCACCACATAGGCATTGCGGGCGCCAGCTTTAATCGCCGCTTCAATTACCGCTCGGCGCTCAGTGGAAGTCACGCCTGCCGGGACTGAGATTAAGACATCGGGTTTAATAATATTCCATTTACCAAGGGCCTTGCCAATATAATAGCGGAGCATCGCTTCCGTCACCCGATAATCGGCAATAACGCCGTCCTTCATTGGTCGATAAGCAATAATATGATCCGGCGTTTTACCAATCATATCCTTCGCTTCATTGCCCACTGCTACTACCTTATTGTCAAGTTCAGAAATAGCCACCACTGAAGGCTCGTTCAACACAATCCCCTCGCCGGGGACAAAGACTAAAGTGTTGGCCGTGCCAAGGTCAATACCCAATTTCCTAATGAAAAAAGCCATAATTTAGTAATTTGCGACCTTATTATGTCTAATATGTCTATATAAAACAAGCATGGCCCGATTCCACAAGGAATCGGGCCGAGAAACATTTTATTCTATTTAATCCGGTTTAATCCGGGAGGTAACACTAAATCTAAGCAAAAACCGAATGCCTCGTGGGTTTGCTTTTTCAATAATAACCCGTATAACACCATTCCAATTCTTTCGGAGGCCAAAAATGGCTTTCCGAGCTTCTTTAGCTGTCTGAAAATCTCCCCCAATAAAAAAATGAGCATCACCACTATCCAATATAAGTTGAATAGATCTTCTATTCAAATCTAATTCCTGCCTAATTGGCCCTCCGGGAATTCCCTTCAGTAATTGAGTGATTAATTTTCCCTTCAATCTCCGGACCTTTGCTTGCAGACGAGCAATCTCTTCTACTTCTTTTTTGAGATTATTTCTATCCATGACTCACCTCCAATCTGAATTTAGCTTTAAAGATCTAGGTTTTAGACACAAATTCCTATGATTCCAATAAAATTACTACCATACTTACCGAATTATAACAATAGGTTAAGCCGCACGGCGAATGGTCGCTCCCAGTTGGGCTAGACGCTGGTCAATCCGCTCGTAACCGCGGTCAATGTAGTAGACATTATGGACGATGGACTCCCCGTGAGCAACCAAAGCGGCCAAGACATAGGCAAGGCCAGCGCGGAGATCTGGACTCTCTACCTCTCGCCCTATCAGTTTAGACGGACCTTCAATAATGGCTCTATGCGCATCTAAAACTTTAGTATTAGCCCCAAAACGCGCCAAGGTCTCCAAGTAATTTAAGCGGCCCTCAAAAATAGTTTCAAAAATAAAGCTCTGACCACTCACTTGTGTAAGGAAAACGGAAAGTGGCGCTTGCAAGTCGGTGGGGAAACCGGGATACTCATGGGTCTTTACATCCACGGCTTTAAATTCTGGTTGATCACCTTTTATATTAATCGACTCTTTATTAACCGTCATTTTCACCCCAGCTTGAGTAAGTAAATTAATCAATGCATCTAAATGCGCTGGTTCACAATGGGTAATGGTAACATCTTTAGCGAGAAGGGCGGCAAGGATCAAAAAGCTTCCCGCCTCAATCCGATCCGGTAAAGTAGTATAAGTCTTACCCTTACCACTCAATAATCCTCCACCAGTAATAATTAAAGTTGGCGTACCAAGGCCAGCAATCTGGGCCCCGCAACTAATCAAAAACTCGCTGAGTGATTTAATCTCTGGCTCCAGAGCCACATTCTTAAGTACGGTCTCGCCTTTAGCCAGTACCGCTGCCATTAAAAAGGTCTCGGTGGCCGTCACACTCGGCACGCGTAAAAATATTTCTGCCCCACTTAAACCATTGGGCGCGGTGAGTTCATAATTCTCACCCTCTTCTTTAATCACCGCACCCATCTTCTTAAATCCGTCTAAGAAAATGTCAATTGGCCGCTTGCCAATAACGCAACCGCCAGGGTACGGAAATGTCACCCGACCCAAACGGGCAAGCAATGGCCCAGATAAAACAATGGAGGTGCGTAAGCTTTTCGCAATCTCGGGATTAAGGTCGGACTTTTTTAAATCATTAGTTTGGAGCAATAATTTACCATTTCCTTGATCGGTAACTTGGACTCCTAAATCAGTCAGTAATTCTACCGTCCGAGCCACATCTTCAATCGCCGGTACATTGTCTAAACTAACTTCATCGTTAAAAAGAAGCGAAGCCGCCAAGACTTTAATCACGGCGTTTTTAGCTCCGCGCACCGGCAACTCACCCGAGAGCTCCCGCCGGCCACCCAGACCTTGAATATAAAAAGATTGTTTAGCCTTCTCCCCCATGCCGCCTCATTGTACGACCAGATCGCCTTAGGAGCAAATAAAAGAAAAGCCGAGGTTTTAGCTCGGCTGTTTAGATTCTAAACTTTGTAAAAACCAGGAACTTAGATGCTACGAATTTTTTCCCGTAACTCGTCTACAGACATTGTCAGACTCTGATTAACCACCTGCGCAAGTTTCTCTCGATTAACATCCAAAATCCTGGCAATCTCTTCTATCATCTCTTTGGAAGCTGCTTTCTCGCCATCCTCAATTGATTGCAAATCGGTTAGAGAGATTTTGAGCTGATCAGCCAGATCTTCTAAGGATATTTTCTTCTTCCGTCGTTGGCGACGAAGCAGGACACCCCACATTTTTTGATTTGTCGCCAACTCCCCTTCTTGATCTTCTAAGAAAACTACCATCTCATACACCTCCTTTTTGGTTAGCTGAAGCTAATCCCGATCTAAGAATTGTATCCGAATATAGCAATAATGTGGTTATTAGGAAAGTAACTGCTGCGTACTTCCAACTATGCGGTTTATCAAAGACGATCCCATCGGCAATAAAAGGGATACCGAACATAACCGTCAAAAGAAATGTGATCAATCTCAACATAGGACTATCTCCCACTTGTTAAAGGCCTAACTTCAATCTAAAGATTAACAATAAATATAATTTAAGTCAATAAATTTAGATAAAAATAACAACAAACCCGCCTCGTGACAAGACAAGCCTGTTGCTTGTTGTCGCGGGCGGGCAAATTACGGTTTGAAACCAAGTATGGCCCGTTCCTCTGGGGAAAGTTTAGCTAAGGCCTTTTCCCGTAATTCGAGCTTTTTCGCTTCGTCATTGCATACGTCAATCGGTTCAGGATTAAGTACGAACGCTTGAATACCGTTCGATAGCACCAGGACCGGGATCAAACAAATATACGTTTCTTGCTGTCTAATCGCATTCACCACCGATTTATCACGATAAAGACCCTTGGGAGGTTTGCTTTGCGGTCGACCATCGTGGTCAGTAGCATAAACAGCAATAAACTCGTCTACCTTCCACATTTCTCCAGACAAGTCACGTCCGATTAACGACTGCAATTTTGCTATCTTTCCTTCCATAAAATTGAGCCTCCTTCTGATTGAAGTTACATTATCAGTTTAATTGTCCAAAGACCAATTGACAGAAGCATAGGCACCTCCTTTTTTCATTCAAAAATAAGGATACAAAATTTTTTATTATTTGTCAAAAAAAATAGGGGGCGCTTGGTTTTATCCAAGTGCCCCCAAGCGAAGAGATACCGATGACAATATCTCCAC
>JAHFNY010000001.1 GCA_023267075.1 Candidatus Vogelbacteria bacterium | reverse complement strand
GATATTTACAACTTGGGGGTCTTGGAACTAAAAGATATTATTGCTCCTTCTGCCCTCAAGGTAGGCTCCAATGAACTCAATTTAGGCGCCAAAGTGGCGCGGATCTTATTTGTTATCTCTTACCCGCGCTTCCTCACCGAGAGCTGGTTTGCCCCGATCATTAACTTAGATAAAGTCTTTGATGTCTCGATTTTCATTCACCCGATTGATACCTCCCAGGCACTACGCCAATTGCAGAAGAAGGTGGCCGAGGTCCAAAGTCAGATTAGGATTAAAGAGGAGAAGGGCTTTGTCCGCGACCCGATGCTTGATACCGCTTATCAAGATATTGAGAACTTGCGCGATCAGCTAATGCAAGCCAATGAGCGGATTTTTGACGTTGGTCTTTATCTTACAATTTATGCTAATGATGACGATGAATTACGCAAGACCGAGTCAGAGATTAAGTCAATCTTAGACGCCAAGTTGGTTTATCTTAAACCAGCCCTCTTCCAACAAGCCGACGGCTTTGCGAGTGTCATCCCGATTGGCGATGATCGTTTAAATGTTCACTCTAAACTTAATTCCTCACCCCTGTCCTCGCTTTTTCCTTTTGTCTCCTTTGACCTTACTTCCAATCAAGGGATTTTATACGGCGTTAATCGCCACAATTCATCATTAATTTTATTTGACCGCTTCTCAATGGAGAACTATAACTCCGTGATCTTTGCCAAGTCTGGGGCCGGTAAGTCGTACGCCACCAAGTTAGAGATCTTGCGGAGCTTAATGTTCGACACCGATATTATTGTGATTGACCCCGAGCGAGAGTATGAATACCTAGCGCAAGGGGTAGACGGGCGTTACTTTAATATCTCCCTCACTTCTGAACACCACATTAACCCCTTTGATTTACCTTTCCCGCGAGAAGACGAATCACCAGCCGATGTTTTGCGCTCTAATATTATCAACCTGGTCGGCCTCTTCCGAATCATGCTCGGCGGCCTGACGCCAGAAGAGGACTCTATTATTGATAACGCCATTACAGAAACATATGCGCTGAAAGACATTACTCCCGACGCCGACTTTACCGGCAAGCCCGCGCCTTTAATGTCTGACCTCGCTTTGGTTCTCGCCGGAATGGAGGGCGGGGAGTCGCTCGCCCAGCGCCTAGCTAAGTATACTGAAGGCACCTGGGCTGGCTTCATTAACCAGCCGACCAATGTGGATATTAATAAGAAGTTTGTCGTATTCTCGGTCCGCGATATGGAGGACGAGCTTAAACCGGTAGCGACGTATATTGTGATGCATCACATTTGGAATGCCGTCCGCAGAAATCTCAAAAAAAGACTATTAGTCGTAGACGAGGCCTGGTGGATGATGAAATCAGAAGATACGGCCTCCTTCCTCTTTTCTCTCGTTAAACGAGGCCGGAAGTATTTCTTGGGCGTGGCCACCATCACTCAAGACGTGGGCGACTTCTTACGTTCACCCTACGGCCTACCGATTATTACCAACTCGTCCATTCAATTATTGCTTAAACAATCACCCGCTTCCATTGACTTGGTCCAACAAACCTTCAACCTAACCGAGGAAGAAAAGTTCTTATTGCTGGAATCAAATGTGGGAGAGGGAATCTTCTTCGCTGGACTAAAACACGTGGCGATTAAAATTATCGCTTCCTATACTGAAGATCAAATCGTTACTTCTGATCCATCCCAACTCTTGGCCATCAAGAAGGCTAGGCAAGATTTAGAAGCAAGTAGTGAGACCCCTAATAACCAACCACCGCCCAATGCCCAAACGCCGAGTTAATACAATTACCGCGGTTATTTTATATGCCTTTGCTGGGTTGGTGGATTTAATAGATTTAATTCTTGATTTTATTCCCGTCATCGGTTGGATAATTGTTTTAATAATTGATTTAATAATGGCTTTAATTTTAAGCGTAATTTTTTTGGCCTTAGGAATATTTAAAACACGAGCAGTTATCGCAATGTTTACATCTTTAATTTGGGCAGAAGTTCCTATAATTGGTGGGGTATCAGCCTGGATTTTAGATGTCTGGTACACCCTTCGTCGCGCTAAAGTAGAAGATGCGGAAAGATTAACCACCTGGCAAGCCCAACAAGCGAACAATGAACAAGCGGAAGAAGCTGAATTTGAAGCCGAGCAAGAAAATGTGGCCTCTATGCAAAACGAGATTAGACGGCGACAAATCGCAAGTGAAGCGGTAGAATTAGATCAAGCGGCATGAAAAAGATTTTATTTATAATTATTGTTTTATTCTTCTTGGTTCTACCAACCAAATTTATTTTGGCCCAAGTGGTAACGAGTGGTGCCAGTGAAATGGGCTTAACTATTACTCCCGCTAACCCTGGCCCAAATAGCACCACCACGATTAAAGTCTCCAGCTTCGCCTTTAACCCTAATGCTAGCACTTTTACTTGGACCCTGAACGGTAAGAAGGCCTTAAGCGGCTTAAATCAATCTAGTTTTAGCTTTAAGACTGGTAATCTCGGCAGTCAAAGTGTGGTCAGTATTGCCGCTTTAGATGATGGCCGTTTATTTGAGAAAACGATCACTTTTTACCAAAACGATGCTGATTTATTATGGGAAGTAGTTAATGGTTACGCTCCCGGTTTTTATGAAGGTAAAATCTTCCCCGCTGCCGGCGACACGGTTCAAATCAGCGCCACCCCCAGTATTTTTGACAATGGTAAATTGGTCGCGGCCACTAAACTAAATTATACGTGGTCAGAAAATTTCAAGTCTTTACCCGAGCAATCAGGGGTAGGTAAACGCTCTCTCACCTTCACCGCCGATCGCTCCACCAATAGCTTCATTGTTGATGTCACGATTACCAACCCAGCCAAGCCTAGTGTGAGCCTTAGACGGTCAGTGGTTATCCCTAGCCCTAATCTCCAAGCCATACTTTATCCGACTATTCCGCTCGTTGGTGCCCTGTATGGTCAAGCCCTGACTGGTAAAATAACGCCTAGTGGCAATAATTTAAGTTTAAAAGCGGAAGTCTTTAATATCTCTCCCAATGACCTACCTAGTCTTAATTTTAGCTGGTCGCTTAATGGCAAACCAATAGCCGTTGACCCGACCAATCCAGGGACAATAACCGTTAATAATCCTTTAGCCTCTACCAGCCAGTCACTCCTGTCTTTAAAAGTGGCCTCTTTAGACAATATTTTTGAAACGGCCCAGAACTTCCTCACCATTATCTGGGGGAATAGTGTACAATTCTAATATGAAAAACCATCTATTAGCTCAAGCCTATCAATTACTAGAACCATCTGTTACCGGCATGAAAGAGGTTAATGCTGATAATTTTGTCTTATACCTAAAAGGTCTATATTTAGCTATTTTTACTGCTACTATTGCTCTCTCAATCTTAATGTTCACCTTAGGTGGGTTAGAATATATCCTAAGTGCTATTCCCGGAGTAAAGGGGGCGGGTAAAGATAAAATGGTCAATGCTTTATGGGGTTTAGGGATTGCTCTCGCTTCTTACTTAATCTTAAATACGATTAATCCGGATTTGGTCAGTTTAAAAGCCTTAACCACCATTTTAAGTGGAACCCACAATTAATCGGCGAACGATATTAATCATTATTGCCGTTCTAGCGGTAATTTTAATTGTGGTTTTAGGAATTTGGTTCTTCCGTGGGTCTAGCTCTAATCCCAATACTATTCAAGGTAATACTGATAATGCTTTTCCTAGCGGCGACAGTCGCAATGTGCCAGTCGCTAGCCAAGATAATTTCCCTTCAGACAGCTCTATAGGGGGAGGGGCCCCTGCCGGCGCGGCGACCAGCACAATTATTGGTGACCAAGCCATTAACCCCAGTAGTTTAATTAGTGGTCAGTTTAAACATATTATCGCCGCGCCGGTCGCAAGTGCCACTATTTTCCCCACCTCCACCGACAAAATAATTTATTTAGACCAAGGAAGCGGTAATGTCTACCAAATTTCTTTCGTTGGTGATCAACAAAAACGCCTTTCCTTAACAACAATTTTAGATCTCCGACAGACTTTCTGGGGTGGTACTATTAATTCCCCTCAAGCGATTATTGGCGTGGATAGCCCAACTGGTTTAAATTTTAGCACTCTCTCTTTACACCCCAACTCTTCTACGACTGAAAGTTCTCTTCAAGAATTTTCTGGTCCAACTATTTCTAATAATTATTATACTTTCACTCCTAGTCCTGATGGGAAAAAAGTTTTTGCTTTAACTAGAACTAATGGGGGAGTAACTGGAGTAATAACTGATTTTAATTTTTCTAATCCAATTAAAATCATTGACTTAACATTTGGTGATTGGCAAATTAATTGGCCAAATTTGGGAACAATCACTTTAACCACCAAACCTAGCGTCCTTCTCCCCGGCAGTGTTTATACCCTGGATCTTAAAACCAAAGCTATAAATAGAATTCTGGGGGGAATTAATGGTCTCATTACCACCATTAGTCCAGATACTAAATGGTTAATCTATAGTGGTTTAAACAACGGTCGTTTAGAAACTTCTTTATTTAGCCTAAACACCAAAAGCTCCACTCTATTACCCTTTGCCACCTTGGCTAATAAATGTGTCTGGACTAATAAAAGTGATAAGTTTTATTGTGCCGTCCCAGTCAATCCTCCGGCTGGTCAATATCCTGATGATTGGTTTAAGGGTTTAATTAGTTTTAATGATGACTTCTGGCAAATAATGACCGCCAGTACCACCGCTAAGATTATCGCCGATCCCGGTCATTTAGGAGCCTTTGATGCTAGCCATCTATTCTTAGATAATCAAAACGAGACTTTATTCTTTATTAATAAAAAGGATTCCACTGTTTGGAGTTTAGACGTCCGGGAAGGATTCTAAACTTGGCTTTTAAGTAATAATCGACGACGAATCAAAACCTCATAACCAATACCAAAAAGGTTACTAGTAATCCAATAAAGGGATAAAGCTGAAGGTAAACCAGCGGCTACCACCACAATCACCACTGGCATAAAATACTTCATTTGCCAATGCATGCTCCGGGTCAAATCATTAGAAAAAGAGCTTTCTTCTGTCGATTTTGATGGTAAAGTTGGTAAAGATAATTTAATTTGGAAAAATTGAGTTATTCCAGTCAAAATTGCGGTCACATAATTATGTCCCGTAACATCCAATATTCCTAAGAAAATATGATTAGCCCCTGCTAAATCAACACTGCTTTTAAAAACATAGAAGAGAGCGATAATGATTGGTAATTGAACCAACATTACCACCATCCCAATAAACGGATTGATTTTATTAATTTTATATAGGGCTAACAACTTTTTTGTTTCTTCTCCCTTATCACCCTTTGATTCTTCTTTAATCTTTTTTATTTCTGGATCAATTTTCTTTAATTTTATTTGAGTGACTAATGACTGATGATAAAAGGGTAAGAGAATCAATTTAACTCCTAAAGTCAAAACAATTATTGCGAGACCCAAATCTGCCCCCGGCATATGGGAGCTTAAAAAAACTAAAGCCGTATAGAGGGGATCAAAAAAATTACTTTAAGCATTGGTTAAAATTTTAGTGAGTTCAGTGACTATATCAGAATAAGAAACATTAAGCAGGGGGGGTTTGGCGAAAATGATTATTCCTAAACCAGGCTTAATCATGGCATTAAGTTCTCTTATGGCCGAATAGAGCCGACGCTTAATTAAATTCCTAATTGGCGCTCTAGTAGAAATTTTCTTACTAACCACCACTGCACATTTAAAATCAGAGGACTTAGGGTTTAGAGAGATAATTTCCACCCCGAAGAGGGGGCTATTTATCCGCCGACCTGGCCGATTAGGGTGAAGGAAGAGATTCTTACCTCCTCGGCGCTCTTGATTAAGCATACCTTATGGCTAAACGGTCAATTTGGCCCGACCCCGACGACGACGGCGTTGTAAAACCTTTTTACCACCCTTATTTCTTGACCGGGTGATAAAACCGTGGGTTGTTTTACGCTTTTTCTTTTTTGGTTTATAGGTAAACGACATTAAACAGGATTATACACCTCTTACCAACACTCTACAAGGGTTTGCATGGAAGGTTCTTGATGAATATAATAGGGTGCACTTACGAGTTCTAAAACTATGATTGATAATAAAGAGTTATGGGACCGGGTTTTAACCCAAATTGAGCTTTCAACCTCAAGAGCTAATTTTGGTACTTGGTTTAAAAATACTTTGATTCAGAAACAGGATGAGGGAATAATTTATATTGGGGTTCCTAATGCCTTTGTTAAAGATTGGTTAGTTAATAAATATCATAAAAATATTCTTAAAGTTCTTCGAGAAGCGGATGAAACGGTTAGAGGATTAGAGTATGTGATCACTAAAATTTCTACTGAACCTAATAAACAAACGATTATCAATAAAGATGCGGCCACTGGTAATCTAGGTTTAAATGATCTCTATATCAATCGAGAAAGTAATCTCAACTCCCGCTATACCTTTGATAATTTTATTGTTGGTTCATTTAATGAGGTAGCTCATGCGGCCGGTCAATCGATCATTAGACAACCAGGGATGAATTATAATCCTTTGTTTATTTATGGTCCCACTGGTTTAGGTAAAACTCACTTGATTCAAGCAATTGGTAATCAAATTGGTAAAAATAATGAATATAAAAAAGTTTATTATATTACTTCAGAAAACTTCACTATTGATTATGTTAATTTAGTCCGGAGCGGTAAAGGAAATGTGTTTAAAGAAAAATATCGGAAATATGATGTTTTAATCATTGATGATATTCAATTCTTTTCTGGTAAAGAAGGGACTCAAGAAGAATTATTCCATTTGTTTAATAATTTTTATGAGAATAACAAACAAATAATCTTTTCTTCTGATCGTTCACCTAAATTCATTGATAAAATTGATGATCGACTCCGTTCCCGCTTTGAAGGGGGAATGATCGCTGATGTTAGTAAACCTGATTATGAATCTCGCTTTTCTATCCTTCAAACTAAGGCTAAACAGCTTAATTTTACCCCTCCTAAAGAGATAATTGAGTATTTAGCCTCTATTATCCAAGATAATATTCGTGAATTAGAAGGGGCTTTAAACTCAATCATCATCCAATCTCAAGCCAAAAAACGTGATCTTAATATTAATGAGATCAAGTCATTAATTAAAAATAGCCTGAAGCCCCAAAAATCAGTCTCAATGAAGGATGTAATGAAAGTAGTCTCAGACTTCTATAGTATTGATGAAAAGTCTCTCTATGAGAAAACTAGACGGAAAGAGGTGGTTAAACCGCGCCAAATAATTATGTATCTCCTCCGAGAAGACTTTAACACTTCTTATCCTTATATTGGCCAAAAATTAGGTGGTCGAGATCATACTACTGTAATTCATGCTTATGAAAAAATTAAAAATGATATTAAAAGCGATTCACTATTAAGTAAAGATGTGGATCAAATTAGGACACTTTTATACAATTCTTAATCTAATCTGAAGTTATTAAATATTATCCCCAGATTATCCTAAATTAAGTGAGTTAAAAAAATATTAATTATCAAGCTAAAATAGAGTTTTACCCCTATTAACATCATTAAAATAAATAATAAGTATGGAATTAGAATGTTTAAAAGATAAATTACTAAAAGCGATTTTAACCGCAGAACGTTTAACGAGTAAAAATATTTCTTTACCAATACTTCAAACTATTTTTTTAGAATTACAAGGAGATCAATTAATTATAAAATCTACTAATCTTGAAGTTGGTTTACAAATTACTTTAGGGGTTAAAAGTATTAAACCAGGTAAAATTTGTGTAGAAGCTAAAACCCTATCTCAATTATTAAATAATTTACCAAAAGAAGATAAAATTAATTTAAAAGTTGATGAGACTAGATTGATTATTACCTCTAAGTCTAATAAAGCTATTTTAAAGTCTTTTCCTATAGATGATTTTCCTTTAATCCCTAGAGCAGAGGGGGATAAACATATTTTCAATCAGAATAGCTTTATTTCTGGTATAAAATCAGTGGTTTATGCTGGCTCAACCTCAAATATTAAGCCAGAAATATCTAGTGTCTATTTGTTTTATGATGGGAGTGATTATATTTTTGTTTCTACAGACTCGTTCAGGTTAGCAGAAAAGAAATTTACTGATAAAGTTAATTCTGATTTTAATCCAATTATTATTCCTCTTAAATCAAGTTTAGAAGCATTGAAGGTTTTTGAAGATAGTTCTGAACCATTAACTCTTCAACACAATAATCATCAATTATTTATTTTTAATAAAGAAATTTACTTTACTTGTCAATTAATAAACGGAGTCTATCCTGATTATCGTCAGATTATACCAAAACAATTTAAAACTAAAATTGTGGTGAATAAAAATGATTTAATTAATGCCCTTAAGACCAATAATATTTTTACTGATCGTTTTAATCAAATTAATATTTCTTTCAATAAAAATGGCTTAGAACTTAATTCTAAGAATCAAGATAGTGGTGAAAATACGTCTTATCTTAAAGCGACTTTAGAGGGTGAAGAAAATGAGTCAATTTTAAACTCCCGCTACTTAATAGATGGTTTACAATCTATTCCTCAAGAAAATGTCTTCATTGGCTTAAATGAAAGGAATAAAGCGGTGTTATTGAAAGCGGTAGGCGATGATTCATTTACTTATTTAATTATGCCAGTAACGAGATAAAATAATGAAATTAATTAATAACCTTCTAGCTAAATATCGAGATTATAAAGTTGCCGATACTGACTTGAAAATTGAACTGATTAAAAAAATAAAAGAGATTATTAATCTGGAGATAGAATTAAAAGATATAAGAATAAAAAATAGTCTAGCTTATTTAAATTTATCACCAACAGTAAAAACTGAAATTTTACTCAATAAAAAAACTATTCTTACAAAAGTGCCAAATATTATTGACTTGAGATAGTTTGAGTTTTTTCTGTTTTATTTTTTACTGAATCATAAACTACCACTCTTAAAATATTAGTGTCACCGTTTAGAGAGAAGGAAAATTGATAAGGTGGTTTCATAACTGAACCAAGAAAATTGTCATTAAGAAAATAATCAACTTGGGTAATCGGATATAAAGAAGAGATACCATTGATACCAGCCGTAACTACTCCAGAGTTATTGTTAACTGTAATATTAAAATTAGGGGCATCGCTTGATTGGTGAAGATTGTCACTTTGTTGGGGAATTATTTGATTGGGATTAGCAATGATTCCGTGATCACTGAGCCACTTTTGGACTGGCTGCTCCCAAAGTTTAAATTGGGGATCATTACTTGGATTGCTCGGCTCTGGACCTTGAGGGTTATCTTTATTTACCCAATAGAGAATAGAATGAGGATTAAGAATCACCCGCTCTTCTTTAGTTTCCGTAGGAGTAAATTGAGTGGCTAGATTACCAGAAATTTTATCAACGAAGTATGATTTATCACCTTGCCAAAAACCTCGTAAAACCGGTTTTAAATTATCAGGAGTAGGAGCGGGGGGAATGAAGTTCTCTATAGGGAGAGAAACTAATTCCTGTTTAATGAAATCGTTCCACATCGGAGCAATAATTAAACCAGAAACTTTTTTGGCCATTGGGGAATTATCATTATTACCTGCCCAAGCACCAACTACTAGATTGGGAGTATAGCCAAGAATCCAAGCATCTTTATAATCATTAGTAGTACCAGTTTTAACAGCCACAGGACGATCTAAACCATCAAATAAATTACCAAATAAAGGCCGGCGGGTAGTGGGGTCATCAAGAATACTAGTTATTTGTCGAACAATATTAGGATCGATAACTGTTTGACCGCGATTCTCGAATTTCTCCAAGTCATTATTTTGGCTGTCTTTAACCTCTAAAATGCCCGTAGGCGTGTTTTTAACTCCATCATTAGCAAAGACGCCATAAGCTCCCGTCATTTCTAATAATGAGACTTCACCACCCCCTAAGACGAGAGTTAAACCATATTGATTAGCATTTCCAAGGGAAGCAATACCAAAATCTCGAGCTAATTTTAAACTATTATTAATCCCCGCTAAATACAAAACTTTAACCGCCGGCACATTCCGCGATTGAGCCAGAGCATCTTTAAAACTAATTGGGCCAACATATTTACCATCATAATTTTCGGGCTGGTAGCAATTAGGGGGGCAGTTGGTGGAAAATTGTGTTGGGACGTCAAAGACCATTGTTTCCGGAGTAAAGCCTTTAGCTAAAGCCGCGGCATAGACGAAGGGTTTAAACGATGAACCAGGTTGGCGGTGAGCGAGCGTAATATTGAAATTACCTTCAGCCGCGATATCAAAATAATCTTTAGAACCGACCATAGCGAGAATTTGGCCGGTTTTAGGATCAATGGCGACGAGACCCATATTATGAGCATTGTATTTAGTCTCATTGCTGGTTGCATATTGTTTAACTAATTCTTCAGCTTTCTGTTGCATGGCCCAATCTAAACTAGTGATTACGGTCAAACCACCGTTTTCTACAGCTTGCTCACCATACTTACTCTCTAAATAACTCTTAATGTAGAAAACGAAATGGGGGGCTTTAATCCCGTGATTGGAGGCGGGTAAAAAGGCAACTGTTTCCTTTTTAGCGGCATTAGCTTCAGTTTTAGAAATAGTCCCTAATTCAGCCATTCGATCGAGGACTAAATTTTTTCTTTTATCCAGCTGATCTTTATTATTACCATAAGGAGAGTAATAGGTTGGAGCTTGAGGGATAGCCGCCAAGTAAGCCGCTTCCGCTAAGTCTAAATCTTTAGCCGATTTACCAAAGAAAGATTTGGCTGCGGCTTCAATACCATAAATACTTCCCCCATAAGGGGCTTCATTTAAATAAAGTGATAGGATCTGATCTTTGGTCATTTTACTCTCCAATTTAAAGGCCAGGATGATTTCTTTGATCTTCCGAGAAATAGTTTTGTCATTGTTCAGAATAGTCATTTTTACCACTTGTTGGGTAATGGTGGAGCCACCTTGACGGACTTGACCACTGATAAGATCGATTAAAGCGGCCCGGATTATTGATAAAGGGCGGACCCCGCCGTGATTATAAAAGTCAGAATCTTCAATCGCGACGCTCGCCTTTTTAGACATCTCTGCGATTTGGTCGAAAGGAATTACTGTCCGGCGGACATCAGAATGAACGTCATAAAGTAAAACTGTTCCCGTGCGATCATAAATCTTGGTTGATTGACTGACGATCCGTTCTTGGAAAAATTGGTCAAAATCGGGTACCGGGAGGGTGATCGCCCAGACGGTAATAGCGCTAGCCAGCAAAAAACCAGCACTCGCGAGGAGTGCGACAAGGGGCCAAAATTTACGCCATAAGCGTCTTTTTCGCATACTTTTATCCTAACATACCTGGCAGGTTTGCTCTAGGCGTGGTAAAGTATTGCCCATGGATGAACTCTTAACCCGCGGGGTAGAACAAATTTTACCTAATCAAGAGACAGTGGTCGCTCGTTTAAAGCAGGGTCCGCTTAAGCTTTATCATGGGATCGATCCCACCGCCTCCACCCTCCACTTGGGCCATCTGGCTACCCTCCTTAAACTCCGAGACTTCCAAGTAGCGGGGCATGAGGTAGTTATTTTGTTTGGCGATTTTACCGCGACGATCGGTGATCCAACTGATAAATTGGCGGTCCGAAAAGTTCTAACTACTGGTGAAGTAGAAACTAATCTTAAAGATTATAAAGATCAGATTCTGAAAATTCTTGATCCTAAAACTACCATCTTCCGCCATAATGGCGAGTGGTGGAATAAAATGAAAGTAGCAGAATTTTTACATTTAGCGACTCAAATAACCGAGCGGGAAATAGCGGAACGAGAAATGTTCAAAGAACGGAAGAAACAAAATGAGGCCGTTTATTTCAATGAGCTCTGTTATCCATTGCTCCAGGGCTATGATTCAGTGGCTTTGGACATTGATTTAGAAATTGGTGGCAATGATCAATTGTTTAATATGTTGGTCGGCCGCGATTTGCTGAAAAAATTAAAGAATAAAGAAAAATTTGTTTTAACCACTAAATTGCTCACTGATGCGGCGGGGAAGAAGATGGGGAAAACGGAAGGCAATATGGCCAATTTAAATGAGCCGGCGGAAGAAATCTTTGGCAAAATCATGAGTTGGCCGGATGATTTAATGCCACTTGGATTTGAGATTTTAACCCGTTTGCCAAAAGAAGACTATGAAACATTGTTGGCTGGCCATCCTAAGGAGGCCAAACTCCAACTGGCCTTTGAAGTGGTTAAATTACTTAATGATGAAAAGGTAGCCCAAAAAGCTAAAGAAAATTTTGAACAAGTTTTTTCTGGTAACGGAACATTGCCAGAAGAAGCAGAAGAGCTAACTGTTAAAACAGGAACAAGTTTGGCCGCAATTTTAGTGGATAATAAAGTGGTGTCATCTAAATCTGAATTTACCCGTTTGGTAAAAGGGGGTGGGATAGAAATAATTGGCGAAGGTAAAGTGGTGGATGAAAAAATAACCATCACAAAACCGGTGGCCATAAGAATTGGCAAACACCGGTTCGTGAAAATCAAACTTCAATAAATTTATTCTTCGTCGGAGGTGTCGTCGGTTAATCCCATGTCAGGGTCGGTCTCTTCAGCGTCAATATCCTTCGGCATTACTGCGTCATCATCATTAATAAAATCGTCCATGATGATTAAAATATAGTTTTAGGATTGATAAATTCGGACTAATGTCCTCGCGACCTTTTATTGGTTTAATCATTTTTAACATAGCCCATAACTTTTGCAACTGTTTTAGACTCTGATTGTGGATAAGTGGGTGAGACCCAAAGCAATAGCGTCAAGCTCGTCATCGTAGCGGCGACCTTCTGACAGATTAACCAATCGTTTAACCATAGTCGTTACTTGAGTCTTGTCGGCTCGGCCATAGCCAGTAACGGCAATTTTAACCGCCGTGGGGTCATACTCGGCGGTAGTGAGACCTTGGTCCATCGCTAAATTTAATAAAGCCCCGCGGACCTCGGCCACTTGCAGAGCGGTGGTTTTATTTTTAGCGAAATATAATTTTTCTAAGACTAAACATTGAACGGGAAATTTATTTATCACCATTTTAACTTCTTTGATAATAGTATTAAGCCGTTCTGGGAAAGATAGTTTACTGGAAGTGATGAGACAAGTAGAGTAAAGGACAGTCTCTTTATTTTTATCTTTAGTCAAAACCGCTAAACCTAAGCGACCAAAGCCGGGATCAAGAGCAATGATGGTCATGCCGCATTGGTATAAACATTTTTAATATCATCATGGTCGTCTAACTTTTCAATTAAAGTGGTGAGTTTTTCTTGATCTTGGTCATTGATACTCATGGGATTTTGGGCCAACCACCCTTCACCGTTTTTAGTAAAGGCCCACACCGCGCTCCCTTGGCCGCCGAGAGTGCCACCATTCTCGGATAATAAATGTTTGATCTCGGGCGTGGTCCGATTCTTGTTATCGGTAATCCCTTCAATGACGAGGGCAATACCGCCGGGGCCATAGGCTTCATACAAAACTTCTTCATACGCCGCGGCGCCAAGACCGGCGCCGCGGGCAACAGCCCGTTCAATATTATCGCTTGGCATATTGGCGGCCCGGGCCCGATCAATCGCCGCCCGCAGGCTAGGATAATTTTTATCACCTTTGGCCTTGCGCGCTTCCACGGTAATGGTTTTAGACAGCATCGAGAAAACCTTGCTCTTCTTCGCATCCACCGCGCCCTTCTTGTGCTTAATTTGGGTCCACTTATTATGTCCAGACATAAGCTTATTCTAACCAATCCTCAGTTTTAGGGTTATATTGACATTTAATATATTATTTATATAATCTAAAAAGATCTTTGTTATTGAAATCCGAGCACACGACGTAGTTAAAGAGTTCATAACCAGAAGGAACATATTATGAATAGCCATTCCATAGTCAGGAAAGTCATTACCCCGACAAAAGCAATGATCACTGCGCAGGCTGTCGACAATGAGGGCAATATTCACTTCATTCTTCCTCCAACGACTGGTCTTACTGGAGAACAGTGGGAACAACACATCGAGCTTCATTATTGTCAAATCGGTTTGACGCGCCATGTGCTCCGTCGTGCAAGTGAAGCGCCGACCAATGGCATCATTTACCACATCGTGGTGCGCCCAGGCAATAAGATTAACGACGGTGACCGTCTTACGAAGAATATTCGCATAGCGGCTGAAAAGAAAGGTTGGCTCAAGCCTCACTGGGAAGTTGCTTGCCTCATTCTGGATACGTTCACAGACGAGTATTTGGAACAGATGAATCTACAGAACATCGTTACGATGCACGAACCAATCAAGGATTCCGATGATGATACTCATATTCGGTGCTTGCTTTGTTCCGGCCGTTACAATGGTGATCGTTTGTTGACCGACTATTGCGGTAGTCTCAACTTTAAGTGGAGTCATAATAGTGGCTTCGCGTTCATTGTCCCGCCCGTCTGGACGGCAGTCAGACAAGTTAATTCTCAAATCTGAGATTCTCTGAACTCCCGTTATTAGAAACTTAGTCATTAGCCCTGTTCCGATTCGTCGGAGCAGGGTTTTTTATAGAAGCTCACCTTGCCGATCTTTAGGGAGATCAAAACCGAGATGGTCGTAAGACTTGCGAGTGACACGGCGGCCGCGGGGAGTACGCTCAAGGAGTCCGAGTTGAATTAAGTAGGGTTCATGAATTTCTTCAATCGTGCCTTCATCTTCTGATAGCGCCGTGGCAATAGTGCCCAAGCCCACTGGCCCACCGGCAAATTTCTCAATAATCAAGGTTAATAAATCACGATCGGCGGCGGTAAGCCCGAGTTCATCAATGGCGAGGAGTGCTAAAGCTTCTTTCACCATCTTTTCCGACAAGCGTTCGCGCTTAAGTTGAGCAAAGTCGCGACAGCGCTTGAGTAAATGATTGGCAATCCGGGGCGTAAAGCGGCTCCGCCGAGCAATCTCGGCCACCGCCGCTTCATCAATCTCAATGTTTAAAATGCCGGCCGAGCGATTGATAATTTCCATCAATTCTTGATCGGTATAAAATTCTAGTTTAAACGTCCCACCGGAGAAGCGGGAGCGGAGAGGCGATGAGACTAAACCAATGCGGGTGGTGGCCGCAAGTAAAGTGAAGGGGGGAAGTGTGAGTTCAATCACCCGGGCGCTCGGCCCTTTACCTAAAATAATATTTAAACTGCCGGATTCCATCGCGGGGTATAATACTTCTTCCACCAGTTTAGATAAACGATGGACTTCATCAATAAAGAGCATATCACCAGGCGAGAGGTTGGTGAGAATAGAGGCGAGATCACCCACTTTCTCAATCGCCGGGCCAGAAGTAATTTTTAAATTAACATTCGCTTCTTTAGCAATCAAATGGGCAAGCGTGGTCTTGCCTAAACCCGGCGGGCCGTAGAAGAGGAGGTGCTCCGGCGGGTGGTTGCGCTCTTTAGCCGCCTTTAGTAAAATTGCCAAGTTATCTTTTATATTGGTTTGACCAACATATTCTTGCCACCGTCCGGGTCGGAGGGATTTATCTAAGAAAATATCGTCTTTGTTTGGGTCTATTGACATTTTAAATGATTTATGCTAAGCTCTCTTTAGGATCAAGCTCATAAACCTCTCAGCAATTTTAGCGCCAGCTAAACGGGTTCTTGCTACAGGACGCGATGGTTTCCCCTTTGGGGAGTGACTGTCGCTATCCTGGTGTTCTTACCTAACTTGTTCACGGTGTGAACAAGGGATTGCTGAGAGGTTCATGGGCTCGATTGTTAAGGTTCTAAACTTCTAAATAATCTCGGCGGTGAGGTCCACTACGCGACCGAGTTCATCAAGAGTGGTCACGCCGGTTAACACTTTGAGCACCCCATCTTGCCGCATATCCAATATTCCTTGTGGTCCTGAAGCCAATTTAATCTCCCGTTCACTTGGATTCTCAATCGCCACTTGGGCGATTTTTTCATCCATTTTAATGGCTTCAAAGACCCCCACTCGGCCTTGGTAACCATCGCCATTACAAGCGGTGCAACCCTTGGCCTGCCACATTTGGCTACTAGCGGGCAGAGTTAGCTCTGGCCGCTTCACCTTAATGCTCGCCAAGACTTTCTCCAGCATTACCTTATCGTTCTCACTGGTGGCGATGGCGGTTTTACATTGATCACAGAGCTTGCGGACCAAGCGTTGAGCGATAGCCAAGTTCAAGGCCGAGCTAATGACTTTAGGATTAACCCCAAGATCAATCAGGCGGGGGATGGTGCCGGCGGCATTATTGGTGTGGAGGGTAGAGAAGACGAGGTGGCCGGTGAGCGCCGAGTTAATAGCGATCTCGGCGGTCTCGGCGTCGCGAATCTCACCGACCATAATCACATCCGGATCTTGGCGCAGGGCACTGCGCAGACCATTAGCAAAGGTATAACCTTCCTTCACATTTACTTGGGTTTGATTGATCCCCGTTAGGTGATACTCGATTGGGTCTTCAATAGTAATAATTTTAGTGCTAGGAGAATTTATTTGTCGGAGGAAGGAATAGAGAGTGGTAGTTTTACCCGAGCCGGTCGGACCAGTGAGGAGAATAATGCCATTGGGTCGAGCAATTTCCGCCTCAAAGATTTTTAAGAGCGCTGGCTCCACCCCGAGAGTCTCAAAGGTGACACGAATTGATTCTGGATTAAGCACGCGGAGAACAATTGACTCACCATAGGCGCCCGGGATGACGGAAGTGCGGATTTCAATCTCTTCACTCTTAGCTCTAATAGTGAAGCGGCCGTCTTGAGACGTTTGCTTTAAGTTAAGTTTAAGACCAGAGACTAATTTAAGCCGGGAGACAATCGCCGGGTAAATCTTAAGCGGGAAGTTAACAATATCTTCTAAGACGCCGTCCAAGCGATAGCGGAGACGGATACCGCTTTCTTCCGGCTCAAAGTGAATATCAGAAGCTTCGGTCGCGAGGGCGCCGGCTAAAATTGTTTCCAGTAACATCGAGACGCTACTGCCGCCTAAAGTAGTTTGGACATCGGCGTTGATGCGAGTGGTAATCTCTGGCAGCGATTTAAAGTTCTTTAAATTCTCAGCGATGACTTCTTCTGAGATTTTAATCGCGCCGGCATAAGTTTGCGAGGCGAGACCGGCTTCAGCATAACGCTCCCAAGCGCGAGTGAGGCTACCAATGGAGGTTAAATATGGGGTGACGGTATAATTTTTACTTTCTAAATCGGTTTTAATTGCCAAGTAGTGTTCATTCTGGGGCGAGAGAAGAGCGAGATGGATATTGCGACCAACGATTTTAAACGCCGCTAGTCCGGCCAGGCGCGCTTCCGCTTCAGGGATTAAACGGAGGGCATCGGTATTGATGGGTGATTGTGAAAGGTCAATGTAGGTCAGACCATAACGGCCAGCCAGCATTTGGGCCAACTCTTCCGCCTCCCGCTCCTTTAACTCGGCGAGACGTTTTTCTTGTTTATCTTCATTGAAATCAACCATCGCTTTAATTCTAACCCATTCCTAGCACTGTCGCCATTGCCGCACAAGATTGCGGTGGTTAAAAAATCGTTTCATAACACTCTTAAGCCACTATGCTACAATTATTACATGAAAATTTTGGCCCAAAGTCGGGAGGAAACGGCCAGTGTGGCAGAAACTTTCTTGGCGGGACTTATCCCCAGTAAAAAAGCGACCGTGGTCGCCCTCCAGGGTGATTTGGGCGCCGGGAAAACCGCTTTTACTCAAGGCTTAGCTTGGGCTTTAGGGGTAGAAGAAACAGTGACCAGTCCCACCTTTGTGATTGAGAAGATTTATAAACTGCCCTTAGGCGCTAAATTTAATCATTTAATTCACTTTGATTGTTATCGCTTAGAATCACCACAAGAACTGATGACTTTAGGCTTTAAAGAAATTTTAGCCGACCCAGGTAATTTAATCGTTTTAGAATGGCCCGAACGAGTGGCGGCAATTTTGCCAACCGAAACTAAAACTATTATCTTTCACTTTATTGATGAAACTACCAGAGAAATTATCTATGCCGACTAAAGAAGTTAATAAGCTAAAGAAGCTAGTCTTGTTTGACGCCCATGCTATTCTCCATCGGGCTTATCACGCCATGCCGGATTTCTCTACCTCCACCGGTCAGCCCTCCGGCGGTTTATATGGTTTGGCCACGATGTTGATGAAAATTATTAATGAGCTCAAGCCAGATTATTTGGCCGCTTGTTATGACCGAGCAGAAACCACGTTTAGAAAACAAGTGTATAAAGAATATAAAGCCACGCGAGCCAAGACCGATGATGCCCTCGTGGCCCAAATGGAACGCTCGCGGGAGATTTTTGCCGCGTTCCATATTCCAATCTACGATCATCCTGGCTTTGAAGCGGACGATATTATTGGTACGGTGGTGGAAGAATTGAAGAGAGAGAAAAATCTGAAAATAATTATCGC
>JAHFNY010000015.1 GCA_023267075.1 Candidatus Vogelbacteria bacterium | reverse complement strand
AATATGGCCCGAATACACCCGCAAAAAGACAAACTAATCCGACAACTTCAGTGAGCACGATGTTTAGGATTGAGGGATTGTCAATGACCCGGGTGAGAGTGCCAAGTTCTGATCCGATTACATTCTATTGCATCGCAGGAAATACGCAAGTCTACGGGTGTTTTCTGTCACAACGACGGAATTCTCGGAGCGATACCAATCCATCTGATGGCGTACTCAATTGTTGCTTGGGTGCGGCGGCAACAATGTCATCTGTATTCACTGACTCGCGCGATTCACGCGCAACTGGTGACCTCCTAGCTAATCTCGACGGTGAACGGACGGTGATTGACTTCAAGACTTCGGGGTCGTCCTACGAAGAGCATGAAGTTGCGCTTTCTGACCAGCTTACGGCGTACCAGCTGGCCGAGCCCAGTGTAGTCCAGTGTGCCTTCTGCGTGTTCGTTAAAACGAAGGAGCCACGAATCGAGTGGTACACGTCGACACGCACATCCGGTCATTTTCGAGAGTTTCTGTCCAAAGCGCAACTGATTGGACAGGACATCGCTGCCAACCGATTTTACAAGCGGCAAGGTAAACAACAATGCACCACGTGTGATTATCTGCCGATTTGCACGGGTGATCTCGCGTTAGCACAATCATCTCTTCGTCAGGTTGCCTGACACCCCAAGCCAGCACCCCGTGCTGGCTTTTTTCCAATTTGACTCAATTCGCCAATTAGTCGCGACGGGTCGTTAGATTTTCAATCCAAAAGGAAGAAGGGCATCCACCCGGTTAATGGAAGTGTTCCCAAAGAAATCTACAAAGAGGCTAACCACAATGAAAAAAAGGGGGTCTATTCCAGACGACCCCCTATTACGCATCAATTTAGATACTAATTCCGCGTATCAAACTTGGTCTCACAATTTTCTCTTATCAAGGTAGATTCTGACATCAATGGCCGGATCGCCAATTTCGCCAAACCTCCTTCCGTGGCAGATAGTGTATTACAATTTCTGGTAAAAATAGTACTATCGACAGGGCAACGACAATTCCAAGACACACAAATAGCAAGATTACCTTTATTGGAACTAATAGAATCTGCCCAAAATTCGTAGCCATCCGTCTTTCCCTCCTTGCCTCTGTTCGCTCAATTCGTACCATAAACGTTTTTCTGGTACGGACCGAACGGGCAAGGAGAGGAAAGCGGTATCTTGCATTAGTATACGTGCACACTTTAATTAGTCAAGTTTGCCATTGTCGCGAGCTACCACCTGGAAGTTACCAACCTGGAGGTTCTCTTCTTTGTCAGTTGGTATACACGGTCAAACTGACCAAACGCCCAATGTTCCCGCACACGTAGTTTTATTAGCTCTTTTCGTAAATTACGTCTATTCTCCACATTTCGATACCGACAACGATTAGTACTACGAGGAACTTCTCGCTAGCCGTACGCTAACGCTCCTCGCCACCCGAACTCGAGGCCGACATCGCAAAGGTCCAAGAATGGCTCAGCCACGCCAACATCGCGACCATCCGCCTTTACGACAAACGACTTACCCGATCCGAAGATAGCCCAACTTTTAAGGTAAACTACTAGAATGGTGCATGTTCAAACGGGTCATCACAACAACATACCCCTCTGGTATTCCTTCGATGACGCGCCCAAATTAACAGCGCGCACCTCACCCGATTCAGGATCTTACGACGGCAAGCATCTAAAGCCCCTACATAATTCGGCGCCAAGCGTCCATGTAGACATCATGGAGGAATTGCACTATCAGCGCCCCGCCCACCCGGAAAATCGCCGAACATCTTAAGGCTCATTACCGAAAAAAATATTGTGCAAACAAAAAAAGCTGTCAGACCACGTATACGTATCTGACAGCAAGATAAAATAGAATATGTTTATACTTTTTCGATCTTTTCTCGCAATTCATCGACGGGCATTTCACAGACTTGCTCCACGAATGCCAAAAGTGTTGAAAGATTCACATTCAATGCAGAAGCAATTCGCTCTAGCGTTGCCAGAGAAGCAGCACGTTCACCATTTTCGACGTAACTTAGTGTCGCCTGAGTGATGCCCGCTTTCTCCGCCAGTTTCGCTTGGCTTAACCCTTGGATCTTTCTGCGTTGTCGCCGAAGCACAACACCGACAACTCTACGAAACCGCTCCTGGGGATCCTCCACTTTTGTTGTTGTCTCTCCCAATAACAGTTCCCCGGTAATCACAAGATTTACGCTTTTTCGGGAACCATATTGGGTCGCAGAGAGATAGCGCCCCGAGACACTCGACATTGATCTGTTGTCACCCAAACTGCCTACTGACTTTGCATTTCTTGTGACCATTTTCTTTCTCCTTTTTCAAATCTATTTCAATCATTCCTACGCTAGAATGAATTTAGCAAATACCAATATATCTATATAGCACACTAGCACTACATGTAAATCATGTCAAACTATTAATTTGCCGTTGAATAAGTAATGGCCTAGCCTGGACTGTGAGGATGAAGACCAAATGCGTATGTTGCGATGTGGGGGAAAAATTGCAAGGCGGGAGTGAGTGAATGAGCGCACTTACACGCGCATAATTCGTAGGTGCAGGCCAACATAGTCGCTATGGTTTTTAAGGTAGGCTCCAAGCACATCATCGAGTTTACGTTTAGCACACCCGATCTTTTCAGCAAAATCCAGTCTACCGGGCTCCAGCGCGGCCCAATCTTCCTCGAATTCATCTAGATCTTTTCTCGCTTGTTCAAGAATTCTTATGACTTCAGGCCTGGGAATACCGTAAGAATCCCAGATTCGAATCTCGACCGCGTAATACCATAGTTCGAGTTCTTCTTTCCGTTTGTAATCACAACTTCTTTGGTCATCGTCGTCATGATTTCCGAGCATCGGGGGTTTGCTCCTCTGTGCTTATGTAGAAGGACCGTTCCATATGCACAGATTGTATCATGACTACTATCTAATGTCAAATAATACATGTTTAATGTAACTCTGACGCTCATCTTATTGTGGATCAATATTTTATAACATAACTCTCCAGCCATCGTGTGCTTAGGAATATATCATCCTGTTATAAAAAAGTCAAGCTTTTTGATCTCTCTTCTCATGTCAGTTGCCCAGCACAAGGTTGGTTCTCAAGAAAATATTGCTACAGCAAGCACAATCTGTGGGGTAAGAAGATAAACCACACCCTACATATTGACGCCACAAATACGGTCGGGGATCTTGAATTGGCAGCGTTGAACAACCTTGGCGAGGAGGCCATCCAAGCCGGCAAAAGATCGAGGTCTGTCCTGATACGGGAGGCCTTTGAGCTCTCACGTGGACTTGGGGACTTCAGGGACTTTGGCGAAATGGCTCGCTCTTTATCTCTTGTGTGCCTTATAGCTTTGGCAACAATCCTATTCACTTCGATTGACCATTCCGAGAAGTTTGTCTGGGGCGGGATGTCGGCAATTGGTTTTATTGCGTTCTATTGGCGGTATCTTTCGGCAAGACAAATCAATGCAAAATTCATTTATTACAATTTCATGATTCTTAGGCAAGAAGAGTTGGAAAGCACAAAGGCCGGGGGAAATGCTTTACCTATTACCACGCAGGAACTCGCCAATTCGAAATCCACAGGGATATCCGCGCCGCAATCTATCGGAAACGAGCCTTCCGTCAACTGACAAACTGGCAAGAGGTAGCAAGCTCGGGGGCCTACTTAGTTTGATTCAACCATTCAATAGTACTCGAAATTGCTTCCTCTAATTGGGGTGTTGTACCTGCCCAAGGGTGTTTAGCGCCAAAGGTATGGTCTCCACCTTCAATGACGACGATTTTGCCAAGATGTGGCCCAACTGTTACAAAAAGCTCCTCTGATTCCGTAGTTGGAACTGACGTATCTTTGTCTCCGTAAATGATCAGCACCGGCCGCGCAAAAAACCGAAGTGTGTCCTTTAGTTTGCTTTCTGAAAAGCTCAGTATCTCGTCTAAAAATCTTCGGCCGAGAAAATAGTCTTGACCGGTTCGGGTATTTGGCACGTTATGATGTCCAGACTCTTTCCATTTTTCTATTTGTTCCGATGTATATCTATTGAAGCGAGAAACAGCTGCCCAAAGAATAAGTCGTGAGATTCTCTTATCATTTTCGGTTATAAGAATCGCAACCCCAGAACCTCGACTGTGCCCGAGAAGCGTCACATCGCTTAGATTAACCTTGTCTGCCCAATCTGGTTTGCAAAGTGCATCTAGAGAAAGCTTTATATCACCGACTTCACGAAGAGGACTATCTTTCTCTACGAGATCAATCCGGGTAATATCGCTGCCAAAATCAACCACGCCTGAACAGGAATAATCAACTCCGACAACAACCTTGCCTGTCTGAGCAATGCGTTCACAGATGTATGGGAAGCTGCCCCACCGCGTGAAGCCCTTGGTTCCGGGTAATAGAACAACGAGCGGCAAGGGATGATCCGCCTTTGGTCTCCAAACAGTCAGCCAGATAGGTATTTCATCTTCACTTGGGAGTGTTATCTTTTCCTCAATAATTTCCGGCTGGTTACGCATAGTTGTGTTTCACCTCTTGCTGGCAATTATATATTCCCAAAATGATGACCGCAAGGACCGCGGAATGACTCGCCAAGTACTTGGGGACTTCAGGGACTTTGTTCGTGGTGACCAGGTGGTTCACACAGCCTTCTCCGTCTCAGACTCTGCTTCCAGCCTGAATAGCTCTCGAATACCAGCAATAGCCTTGAGGGTATCCGGATCCTCCTGTAGAATTAGGGTTCGAACATCCTCCACGACTGCCCGCAGAGAGTAGCCGGCAAACTGCTTTGCCGGTGTGTGGGGTTCGAACGCCGGAGCGATGTTCGGCCAGTAGGCCAAACCGCGAGGCGGTGCCCAGACCAAAGTTTTTGACGAAAAATTTTGAGTCGCGGGCGAATCACCAAAACTCTCCGCCAGCAGTTTTGGCAAGTAAATAAATGGTTTGATAGAAATACCCTAAAGAGATTAGAACTTTATGAATACTACTCAAACAACAGACGAATATCTCGACTTGGTTGATGAAAACGACCAGGTAATTAATAAGAAAAAGCGATCTGAAGTGTATGCCGAACATCTATCGAATTTTCGGGTAGTGAATGCCTTTGTCATAAATTCCAAAGGTGAAATTTGGATACCAAGACGAGCCCCAAATAAACGAGTCTTCCCGTCCTGTTTAGACATGAGCATGGGTGGTCACGTAGAAAGTGGAGAAAGCTATGAACAAACACTTAAACGAGAAACACAAGAAGAACTCAATATTGATACTGACAAAGCACAGGTAACCTTGTTGGGCCACCTCTCTCCTCACAAAGACGGTGTATCTGCTTTTATGAACGTGTACGAGATAAAAATGGATGAGTCCCCTAATTACAACAAAGATGACTTTACCGAATATTTTTGGCTTACACCAAAAGCTTTATTTGAAAAGATTGCCCAAGGTGAAAAAACTAAAAGTGACCTGCCAACTTTGGTTAAAATCTTTTATGGCCAATCACTATGAGAATAGAATCAACACTCACCAACCGAGCAAGGCAGATACTTAAAGTTATTTATTACGATATCGAAAATGAACGAGAATTGGGCGATAAAAAAGCCAAAGGCGTCCATGCTTATTGTTTTTATCAAGATAAACTGGTCCTAGTTTATGCAGACAATAAGGGTTATTGGACACCACCCGGTGGCGGAATTGAACCGGGTGAAGATATTAAAGAAGCAATCCGACGCGAGATTAAGGAAGAGACTAATATGCGGGCCACAAAAATGCGTTTAATTGGTTACCAAGATGTGCACGAGCCGCGGGGCATTAACACTCAGATCCGCGCAGTATGTTTGGTTGAGCCTGAGGGACCATTTGTCGCCGACCCCGATGGCGACGTGACTAAAATTGAATTGGTTGATCCAAAAGACTACAAAAATTATTTTGACTGGGACCAAATCGGAGACCACCTTATGACCCGGGCGCTAGAGATTAAAAAAATATTAGATAGTGAAATAAACTTTGTTAAATAAAATGGACTACCGAGGCGTGATAATCGAGGAGAGTTTGCGGGATAAGGCCGTTTTGGGTGAGGTAGAAATTGTAGGGACAGAAGTGGAGAAGGTTTATGAGCGCGATGGCACGCCTTGGCTTACGCACTGGACCCTCCATACAGTAAAAATTGCGGACGATAAAGCAGAGGAAATAATCAAAAAGTTAGCCAGTGATTTAGAGAGCGAGCACACTTGCTGGTATGCCGATTTTAAAAATGATGAAACGCATTACTTTGCCTTCTCGGGCGGCAAGATCTTTAAGGTCAACCGGCGGGAGTGGTCTGATTATGAAGCGGTAAAGAATTTTGGCATCGCCCAAGGCATCCCCGCTCATCAACTCAATTTTGAAAATGATTTGGTAAAATAAAATTATGAAACCAAACCTCACCAACCTGGCAGTCTTCATCATCTTTTTTGGGATTGCGGGGATTGAAGCAATAGAGAAACAAAATTGGCTAGAAGCGGCCCTCTTCCTTGCTCTTGGCATCTTATCCCTCTGGGCCGATTTTAAGAAATAATCTGCTACAATAATGTCTATGTCCAAAATTACCCCGCATTTGTGGTTTGATAAACAAGCTAAGGAAGCGACCGAGTTTTATATCTCACTCTTCCCCAACTCCAAGGTAGATAGCCTTAGTACGATTAAAGACACCCCCTCCGGCGATTGCGATATTGTTAATTTTACCTTAGCGGGCCAAAAGTTTATGGCCATTAGCGCTGGGCCCATTTTTAAATTTAATCCATCAATTTCTCTTACCGCCACCTGTGCCACCGCAGAAGAGGCCCAAGAATTGTTTAATAAATTATCAGCCGATGGTAAAGTCTTAATGCCCTTCCAAGAGTACCCGTGGAGTAAGGGTTATGGCTGGTGCAATGATAAATATGGTCTCTCGTGGCAAGTTAACACCGAGGCCAAGGGTGGCCAAATAATCCCCTCCCTCATGTTTACCGGCGAGCAATTTGGCAAAGTGGAGGAGGCGCTTAAATTTTACACCTCTGTTTTTAAAAACGCCGAGACTAAGCTGGTGGCCAAGTATGAGGCCGGCGAGGGCGACGTGGTGGGCAAGGTTAAATACTCGCTTGCCATGCTTGAGGGCCAGCCCTTTACGCTAATGGAGAGCAGTATGGAGCACGGCTTTAACTTTAATGAGGCAGTATCATTTATCATCAACTGTGCGGATCAAGAGGAAGTAGATTATTATTGGGGCGAGCTCTCTGCGAGGCCGGAGGCCGAGCAATGCGGCTGGCTTAAAGATAAATACGGTCTCTCCTGGCAAGTGGTGCCTAAGCAAATGGGCGAGATGATGAGCAAGGGCACGCCCGAGCAACTAGCCCGGGTAACTCAAGCCTTCTTAAAAATGAAGAAATTTAACATTGCCGAGCTAGAGCAAGCTTATAAAGGATAATTAAATCTATAGCTAAAAAATTATGAAAATACTTAAAATTCTTGTCTTGGTAATAATTATTGGTTTAGTGGTCGGCGGTGGATACTATTTCTTAACCCAACCCCAACAGACGGCACCGGCGGTAACCACACTCCCCGCGGGTTGGGTTAAATTTACCGACGAGGCTGGGGTCTATACCTTTAACTATCCGGCCACACTCCCTACCACTTATATCAAGGCGCAAGAGTGGCCGCCGCAAGTAGATTTACTAGAAGACTCCGCGATTGACTGTAACCCTGAGAGCGCCCCCACGGCCCATGCTGGTGTAATTGAGGCCAAAGTGATTAAGGGTCAAAAATATTGCACCACCGCCCAGAGTGAAGGAGCGGCCGGCAGTACTTACACTGATTATGCTTATCTCACGGTGGTTAATAAGCGGGTAGTGCGACTAACCTTCACCCTGCGCCAGCCCCAATGTGATAATTATGACGAGCCCCAACGAGGGTCTTGCAAAGCAGAACAAGCCAACTTTGATTTAGACGCCCTAGTTGGCCAAATCGTCGCCAGTTTGCACTTTGCCCCCTAAAGGGGGTATAATAGCCGGCAGGTGGGAAAAAGCGTGTTTTAATAAGCTTAATAATTAGTTAACATAAATTTATGGCAAATTCCGCATTTATGAAGCCGATGAAGGTTAGCGATGAGCTCGCAGCCGTGGTAGGCAAGGGTCCAATGCCTCGCTCGGAGGTAGTGAAAGCGCTTTGGGTTTACATTAAGAAGCATGATCTCCAAGATCCTAGCAATAAGCGCAATATCAACGCCGATGAGGCCTTGCAAGCGGTCTTTGGCGGCAAGAAGGTGGTCAATATGTTTGAGATGACCAAGCTAGTCTCCAAGCACCTCTCCTAAATCCCAAATTTAGAGAAAAGAAAAAACCGCCCTGAGCTTATCGAAGGGGGTTTTTGCTTGGGTTAGTTAAAGCTTAATTTGGTAGCGCAAAATTGTTAATTCTTCCGCCTCCCCCATCTTTTGTTCTTTATCTAAAAATAAACCGCCGTTAGCCTCAATTATCTTGCGTGAGGCAATATTGGTCTCCTTGCAAGTAATGATAACGCTAGCAAAATTAAGTTCTCGAGCTTTTTCTAACCCCAGCTTCAAAATCAGTGTACCGTAACCCTTGTTCCGCTCGGCTGGGTTAATACTATAATGCACCTGGCCCTCGGGAGATAAGGGGTCACGCCTAAGCAATAAGGTGCCTAAATACTTTTTCCCATCTACCAACCAAAAACGATAAGCTTGGCCGGCTTCTTCTAACTCTTCCCACCTTTTAATCTGTCCGGCCAAATCACCCAAAGGGTAAGACTTAGCGTAGTATGGGACCTCTTTTACCAAATCCGCCGCAGCTTTAAAATAATCATTTTCGTATTTTAAGTTTGGTTTTATTAAACTGGGCATGATATAACTTTAACACAAAAACCCCCTGAGCTTGTCGAAGGGCGGTTTTTGGTTACAAAAAATAGGGCCCCGCGCAGCGGATCGCGGGGCCCTTTCGGTGGGCGCAGGGTTCTAAGGAGAACCCGAGGAGAGCGAGGGTTGAGACGATTGCCGGCGGCGGGCAAAATCGGATGCACCACCACACTTTATATAATGGATAGCGGCTTCGCTGATTGTTGGTTCATGACCCACTTCTTCACCCGTCACCCACAGATTAAAGGGACTCTTGATCTCTTCAATTTGCTGGTCTAAGTGATCAGCCAGTTCATCTCTGGTACGTGCCTTATCACCCATTGCCCGGACCTCCTTACCTATATTACGATAGATAGACCCAAGTCCACTTTTAGTATATACGGGATTGAAAATCAAGTCTATAATATTACCTAGGTCAAGTTATTAGTTTAAATATTTTTTACTTATGTTCATTAGCGTTAATTATATTGCGGTGCTCATTGCCACCATCGTCTGCATGATTATTGGCGGTTTATGGTACGGCCCCGTGTTTGGTAAAAAATGGAAGGAACTTGAAGGCTTCACCGATGAAGCGATGAAGAGCATGCCCCTCACCGGCGGCCAAGCCATGGGCCTGGGCTTCATTGCCGCTTTAATTAGCAATTACGTGTTGGCGCAAGTGCTTGGTTTACTCGCAGTTAATACAGTAGGTGGAGCGATGCAAATTGCCTTTTTACTCTGGCTTGGCTTCCACTTCACCACTCTCTCTGGAGTGTGGTTGTGGGAAGGCAAGAGTTATAAGCTCTGGCTCTTCAATGCCGCCCAATATTTGCTCGCTCTCCTCGTGGCCGCGGCAATCATTGTTTCACTCTAAAAGATTCTTAAAAATAGAATCGCCAAAAAGCAGCTTCATGCTATAATATCCAGCTATGAAGCTGCTTTTTAATTTTCTTAAACACCAACAGAAGTTAATCTGGTTCGCCATAATCCTCGCCACCATCAACCAAGTTTTCTCGCTTCTTGATCCCCAGATCTTCCGCCTCATTGTCGATAATTACGCGAGCAAGGCCCTTTCCCTCACCGCGGCCCAATTCTTCCCTGGCATTATTGCTCTCTTGCTCGCTTCCGTCGGCGTAGCCTTTGTCTCCCGCGTGGCCAAGAACTTCCAAGATTATTATGTGAGTACGATTACCCAAAAGGTGGGGGCGGAATTATATGAGACCAGCGTCCGCCACTCCTTCTCTTTACCCTATCGGAGCTTTGAGGACCAAACCTCCGGTGAGCTCCTCCAGAAGCTCCAGAAGGCCCGCGCCGACTCCCAACAGCTCCTCATTCTCTTTATCAACACCGTTTTCTTAAGCCTGGTGAGCATTGTCTTCGTAGTGAGTTATGCCTTCTACGTTCAGTGGCTCATTGGCCTGGTTTACCTCATGATGATCCCGGCAGTGGGTATTACCATGTTTTACCTCACCCGCCGGATTAAGGCGATTCAGAAGGATATTGTGACCAAAGGAGCCATGCTTGCCGGCTCAACTACCGAGACGCTCCGCAATGTGGAATTGGTCAAAAGTTTGGGTTTAGAAAATCAAGAAGTGGCCCGGCTTAATCAAGCCAATGAAAAAATCTTGGGGCTAGAATTATCTAAAATTAAGCTCATTCGTTATCTCTCGTTTATTCAAGGCACAATTATTAATGCCTTGCGCTCGGCCATTCTCCTCCTGATGATGTGGCTTATTTTCCAACAAGCGATTACTTTTGGCGAGTTCTTTAGCCTCTATATTTACCTCTTCTTTATTTTTAATCCCCTGCAAGAACTAGGCACCGTGGCCAATGCCTATCAAGAAACGTCGGCCAGCATGGATAAGCTAGCGCAAATTTTAAAGCAGAAACCAGAAGAAAAACCAGTGGATGCTAAAACGATTGGCCCCTTAGAAAAGATCGAGTTTAACCATGTCTCTTTTAGCTATACGGAGGAAGTTCACTCGCTTAAAGATATTTCTCTCACTATCAATCGTGGGACTACTGCCGCCTTTGTGGGCCCGTCTGGCGCCGGCAAAAGTACTTTAATCAAGCTCCTCGCCGGCTTATATAAACCAGATAAGGGCGAGATCAAGGTCAATGGCGTGGAGAGTCATGAGCTTAATGTGGATGCCTTCCGCGAGCGCATTGGCTATGTCTCGCAAGAGACCCAACTCTTTGCTGGCACCATTGGCGAGAACCTGCGCTTTGTCCGCCCCAATGCCACCGAGGAAGAATGCCTGACCGCCCTTAAACAAGCCGCCGCCTTAAAGATTATTGAGAAGGGGGGAGAAGGTCTTAAGACCCGCATTGGCGAGGGTGGGATCAAGCTCTCCGGCGGTGAGCGCCAGCGCCTAGCCATTGCCCGCGCCCTCCTCCGAGAGCCGGAGCTAATAATCTTTGATGAAGCTACTTCCAGCTTGGACTCTCTCACCGAGAAAGAAATTACCGACACGATTAAGAAGATTCACCAGCATCGACCGGGATTAACCGTAGTGATTATTGCTCACCGCCTCTCCACCATTTCTCACGCCGACACGATTCACGTCTTAGAACGCGGTAAATTAATTGAACAAGGAACGCATGAAGAATTATTGAAAGAAGGTGGACTCTACGCCGCCCTCTGGCGCGAGCAAGGCCACACTAGTCAGAATATTTAAATTTTTAGTATAATAAAATTTATGAGTAAAAATAAATTAGTGTCGCAATTTATCCCCTGGGGAGTGATGATTACTTTATTATCGGGCCTGGTCTATGGCGCGAGCCAACAAATTATCCGCCTCTCGGCCAATAGTAAAGCGGCAGAATATGCTCATCGCTTAACCGTACCCGCCGAGAAGGTAGAACTCTCAACCAGTCTCTCCCCCTTCGTGATGATTTATGATGGTAAAAATAATTTAGTAGAAAGTAATGTAGTTTTAGACGGGGCTAAAGTAAGCTTGCCAGTGGGAGTAATCGAGTATGCCAGAGCCCACAGCGAAGATCGTGTTTCCTGGCAACCCCGAGTGGGCGTACGCGCCGCCGTCGTAGCGATTAAAACCAATGCCGCCGGCTACGTAGTAGCCGGCGGGCAATCCCTATCAGAAAATGAAAATCTCATTAGTCGCCTCGGTTGGGACGTTCTCATTGGTTGGCTCACCACCCTCATCATTACCTTCTTCGCCTTCGTCTTCTCGCGGTCTAAGGTAAGCTAAGAAAATCGTAAACCTTTAATTCATCTGGCCGATCATCTCGGCATTGGTTTTAACCGGAACGTTATTAGTCTTTAGGTAATTAACGATTTGAGCAAACATCTCCGGAGTCGTACCGTATGGCGAGCCACTATAATCAACTTGGTGGAAGAGGAGGATGAGCCAGGTTTTATCTTGAACAGCCTTATCAATCCAGGACTTAACCGCATCAAAGCTTGTCCCAGACTCTACTGACTGTACCCGAAGAGCCATTTTATCGGTATCTTTATTGTTAAAACCAGAAGTAACCGTCCGTGCCCCAATTAAACCGGCACTTTGAGCAATAGCTTTAATCGAATCATTGTAAGAGCCATAAGGATAAGCTAGAGTCTGAACGGAGTTAATTCCCATCCCTAAAATATCGGCTTTAGCTCCAGCCACTTCCGTAGTGGCTTGACCTGAAGTTAAAGTGGTTAAATCGGTGTGAGTTTGAGTGTGATCACCAATTTCTTGACCAGCATTTTCTAAGTCTTTAACCTCGGCGGGGGTGATGTAAGTGTTGTCCGCCGTGAGTGAGGTAGAGGCAATGTCTAAAGTCCCATTAGTGGCTAAGCGATGGAAAATAGAGACCTTATTAACGTCTACCGGAGTGTCAAAGACGACATCAGCTACATGCCAAGTAGCAGCGGCCGGCAAATTGGCGACGTCTAAGTAAGTAAGAGAGTTGTCTACGTGAGTAAATTGAGCGGTGATAATACTTGGCGCTGTCGCTTGATAAAAATCCCGGAAACGATAACCACTACTACCCGTAACAGAAACATCGTTGAAATACCATTTAGCATCACCATCGACATAATTGCTTAAAGTAACTTCCGCCGCTTTAAGACCGGCGGGACCAGTAGTTGGATAAGAAGAAATTAAAGTATTAGTTCCCCAATTACCCACGTGCCAACCGGCCGGCGTACCATCGCCATTATCGGTAGCTAGTGAGCCATTAACAATCAGGTTAGGGCTGACAGCGGCGGCAGTTAAATGACTAACGATATAGAAATTACCTTTGAAATTATTTTGAGTGAGAAGGGGTAAAACATGATCGTATTGAGAAGTGAAGCCATCGTCAAAGTTAAGTGACACTGCTCCCTGGCTAAACAATTGATTACTAGTGACCGGCGTTTCATAAAGAGCATAATTATCGGTCGTTAACTCGCCATTATTGCTTAAAAGATGGAAAACGGTTAAAGAAGAGACGCCAACTGGCGGATTGATTATGTTAGTCGTACTAGCCCAAACGCCGCCAGTGGAGGGTAAAGTAATTAGATAATCGTAAGTTTGAGATTGATTGGCAAAGGTATAACGGACCACTAAACCACTCGGAGCAGTAGAATTGTAATCGTCGGAAAAAGTGTAAGTGGAGCCGCCATTAACTTGAACATCGTCAAAGTACCACTTAATATCGCCAGCCGTGTAACCAGTAACCGCAAGTTTAATTCCCTTAACGCCGTCAGAAGCCGCGGCGGGGTAAGTATAAACCGGAGTGTTATTGCCCCAAGAACCATGCTGCCAGTTAGCGGGCGTGCCATTGTTATCAATCTCTACTGATGGATTAATAATTAAGTTAGGGCCATGAGTAACCCCGCCGCCAGAACTGGAAGAAGACGAGCTACTTGAGCTAGAGCTAGACGAAGAGGAGCTGCCACCGGAAGAGCTGGAACTGCTTGAACTACTAGATGAGCTGGATGAAGAAGATGAAGAACCAGAAGAATCGCTGCCAGCTCCCCCGCCGCCAGAAAGAGCGACCCCCCGATGGCGAGTAACAACTGAACCGCCGCTTGAACTAGAACTACTAGAACTTGAGCTAGAAGAGCTGGAGCTGCCAACGACAGCGGCTAGAGTATTTAAATTTGATCCGCCAGAGCTAGAAGAAGATGAGGAACTGGAGGAAGAGCTTGAAGAGTTAGTGGAAGTGGCCGTCTGTCCTAGATTACCTACCGCGGCCAATTGATTGCTGATTAAACCAAGCGACCGATTAAAGGCCAGGCTAACGGCATTAAAATTGATGAAAATCAAACCCAGGACAATCACCAACATTGCCAATAAAATAAGGGTAGAACGCTTAGTCAAATACATTTTGAGAGAGTTAAACCAAGACATAATAAATTAATTAACAGTATTAATAGATAAACCAGCTATTAACCTTCCGATAACAGGTTTGAGGTAGTCTACAGTAAGGCCTTGATAAGTGTCAACCCCTAGGCGACACTGGTTATTAAGGGCTAAAAAGGGCACTGAAGTTAACCGGGGTTGATCAAATAATTTAGAAATTAGTTTAGGTGAAGAATAAGGGCTAGCAAAACCGGCTAAAATTAAGAATGAGGCATTGGTTAAAATCGCCACAGACATCAAAACAATAATCATCACCGCTACTAAATGTTTAAATATTGTTACTTGAGGATTAAATTTCCTCGGCTGCCATGGTAACCAAGCTAAAAGCCGATGACCAACAATCACCATCATATGAACCAAGACTGATAAACCAATAAAAGGGGTTATGGGCATAATCTTAAATGAATTCAATTTCCATCCGCTCCGGCTTGAACCAAACTAAATTCTTTCGCTTTAAAATAATCTCTCTAATAAATTGTTCTAAATAAACGTAGGCGTTAACAAACATGAGAATCATATACGGAAAAGGCGCCAAGACCAAGGCCAAGCGTTTTTCCTGCCAAGCCGCCCAAATAGCAAAAAGAAGCGCTACTAGCAAATAACCGCCAAAAAGCCATAAACCAAACCACGGATTAATGATCGGTAAGACAAAAATAAGGACGGAAAAGACTAAACCCTCAGCGTAAATAAGGGAAAGCTCAAAAGCCCGGACCGGCCGGGTAGACACAATACTGTAATGTTTGAGCAAATTTTGCCAACCACCGCCAAACCACCGCCGCATTTGATTGATATAATCCTTGATCGTGGCTGGATCTTGGGTATAACAAATTGCCTTTTGATTATAGATGATCTTGAAATGTTTGCGATGCATCTTGTAAGTGAAGTCTAAATCTTCGGTAATGGTGTCGTGATCAAAGGTAATGTGCTCGCGAAACAAATCCATTCTAAAAGCACTAGCGGCACCCGGCATGACGAAAATATAACCCAAATAACTTTGAGCTAATTTATGAATACTCTGGCCAATAACATAATCAAAGGCCCGACATAAAGTTAGCCAATTATAAGGCAAACTCTTAACGTGTCCGGCTACCGCCGCCACTTTAGGATCATTAAAACTCCGCTCGATCTCCGCCACAAACTTAGGGTCAAGGATAGTATCACCATCGGTAGTGAGCATAATCTCGCCGGTGACAAACTGGAGGCCATATTCTTGGGCGTGGCTCTTGTTGCCGGTATTCTTAGGGGTAGTGACAAAGCTAATCTTATCCCCATACGAGGCCAAAATCTCGGCCGTCCGATCAGTGCTGGAATCATTCACAAACAGGATCTGATCCGCCGACCGGGTTTGCCTTAGGCACGAGTCAATACACCGCCCTAAAGTGGCCTCCTCGTTGTAGCATGGGATCATAATAGATACTTTCATCGCCCTATATACCTACCACATTATTGTAAAAATGGCTAGGCCTCTGGACTAATTGATCATTTTGCGCTATAAAGGTCTCTATATGTTAATCCTTAAAAACAATCCTTGGCTCGTTTTGGGTGGCTTAATTGTCATCATTGTAATCGTGTTAATTATTATTGGAACAGTTAATCCAAGCGTCTTGAGTAATTTATCAGCCCGTGTTTCTCGCTCTTCTCAACCAGGACAATTTACTTTAAATACCTTAACCAGCAAGTGTGTGAGCGGTATCCCCCAAGTAACCGCTACTTGGTCGCTATCACAAAATGCCACTGCTTATGATTTTAAACGCAAATACCCTTGGCCTAGCGCTTGGGAGATTACCGGTGAGACCGATCAACTTACCTTCACTGATGCCACTTGGGAATCAGGCTACACTGCCGGCACTTATTCTTATCAAGTTTTAGCTACTAATGGCAGCAAGACTACTACTTCCAATACCAAAACTATTTATATTGGCCAATGTACAATCATTACCCCTACACCCACCCCAATTCCTACACCCACACCAACTCCGACTCCAACCACCACCCCAACCTCAACTCCAATAAAAATCTCTTGGGGTGCTTATGTGGGTAATCAATTAACTGATGCCGCCAATTTTGAAGCGCTGATCGGCAAAAAAATGAATCTCCAATCCATTTTCATTGGCTGGGGATCAAGTGATGGTCCTTTCCCTAGTGAATATGGACCAACCGTCCGTGATCAAGGCAAAACTTTAGTCATTTTCTGGGAGCAGTATGGTGCCACTTTAGACGATATCGCTAACGGTTATTACGACAATTATATTAGCCAATTTGCCGCCGCGGCTAAAGCTTACAATGGGCCGATTATTCTTGCCCCCCTCCATGAGATGAACGGTAATTGGGACCCATGGGATGGAACTGTTGGTAATAACACTCCCGCCAAAGTGATTGCGGCTTGGCAAAGAATTCACAATTTATTTGCTAATGCCGGCAATGTTAAATTTGCTTGGGATGTTAACAGCGATTCAGTACCAGATATCACTGCCAATGCTATCAATGTTTATTACCCTGGTGACACTTATGTAGATTATGTGGCGGTAGACGGCTTCAACTTCAATAATCCGTGGCAAACTTGGGACCAAATCTTTGCTAGTGCGATTAGCCAGCTTAAAATTTATCACAAACCAATTTATATTCTCTCTATGGCCTCGGCCGCAGGAAGCAGCAAAGCCACGTGGATTACTGACGCCCTCACCGTCCAAATTCCTAAATATCCTGAGATTGCCGGCTGGGTCTGGTTTAATCAAAACAAAGAACAAAATTGGCTGATTAACTCTGATCCCAATTCTCTGGCCGCGTTTAAAACGGCTCTGCCCTAATGCTAACTGGCGAGAGTTTAATTACTGACCGCTTCCGACCCAATCCCCTCCAACAGAAAGCCCTCGACAAGCTCGGGCTAAAAACTCTAAAAGATTTACTTTATTACCTCCCCTCGCGCTATGGCGCCACTGGTACCGCGAAAAATATTGCCGAGCTGAAAGCGGGTGAAGAAGCGATCATCTACGCCCAAGTGATAAAAAACGAGACTAAAAAGGCCTGGCGGAAGAAAATCCCTCTGGCCGAAGCGCTGGTAGAAGATGAGACGGGTAAGTTAAAGATTATTTGGTTCCACCAAGCTTATTTAGCCAAGAAGGCCCCCGCCGGTACGACTGCCTACTTTAGCGGAAAAGTTACGGAACGAAAGAACGAATTATATCTAGCTAACCCCGAGATTAGTTTTTCTGAAACTCCAGTTAAATTGGCAGCGGGCCAATCATTATTTAATGAAAGAGAAAATGAGACACCAGTCCCAGTTTACTCCGAGACTCGCCACCTCTCCTCCGGCTGGTTTCATCATCACCTTAAAACTATTTTAGGCGAGAAAGTTCATGAGAGTTTAATCGATCCCCTACCACCAGAGATTCTCCAGAAATATAATCTGCCTAAATTAGAAACGGCTTTAGTCTGGATTCACACTCCCCAGAAGCCCCGCGACGCTGAGGCGGCGCGAAAACGCTTCGCCTTTGAAGAAATCTTCTTCATTCAACTCGCCCGCTTGCGCGATCGGGCCGAGTATCACGCTCAAGGAGCCGTCAAAATTGAAGTGGCCGAAAATAAAGTTCAAGAATTCATCAATCGTTTTCCCTTTACTCCCACTAAGGCACAGATCAGAGCGATTAATCAAATCCTCACTGATTTTAAAAAGACTGAACCAATGACCCGGCTTTTAGAGGGCGACGTGGGCTCAGGCAAAACTGCAGTGGCCGCCGCCACTGCTTATGCCGCCATGGCCGGCGGCGGGCAAGCTCGCCTGCCGGCGGGGCAGGTGGCTTATATGGCGCCCACCGAAATTCTCGCTAAACAACATTTTGAAAATTTTATTCAATACTTTAGATATTTAAACGTGCCGATTGGTCTCATTACCGGCTCGGGCTGTTATAAATTCCCGTCAAAAATCTCAACTACCGGCTTCACCAATATCTCTCGACCCCAATTATTAAAATGGGTGGCAAATGGTGAAATTGGTATTTTAATCGGTACTCATGCCCTCATTCAAAAATCGGTTAAATGGAAAAACTTGGTCTACGCGATTATTGATGAACAACATCGCTTTGGCGTGAAACAACGCGCCAAGTTGATTAATAAGAACCCTTCGACTCCACTCAGGGCAAGAGCCCCTCACTTACTTTCTATGACTGCCACGCCAATCCCCCGGACACTGGCTCTCACAATTTATGGCGACTTGGATTTAAGTTTACTTGATGAACTCCCTGCTGGCCGCCGGCCAATTATCACTAAAATTGTAAAACCGACCGAGCGCGAGCAAATTTATGAAGCCCTGCGGGCAGAAATAAAAGCCGGCCGCCAAGCTTATGTTATTTGCCCGCGGATTGACGAGCCCGACCCAACCAAAGCTCTCGCTCTTCAAGCCAAAAGTGCTAAAGCGGAATTAAAAAAATTAGGCGAGAAAATCTTCCCCGAATTTATGGTCGGTCTCGTTCACTCTAAAATGAAACCGGCTGATAAAGATTGGGTGATGAATGAATTTGCGCGAGGCGCCATTCAAATTTTAGTCGCCACTTCAGTGGTGGAAGTGGGGGTCAATGTGCCTAATGCCACCTCGATAATTATTGAGGGCGCCGAGCGCTTTGGCCTCGCTCAACTCCATCAGCTCCGCGGTCGCGTCTTCCGCTCTTCTCACCAAGCCTATTGTTATTTATTTACCGAGGCCAAAAGTGACGTCTCGCTCAAGCGCTTAACAGCTTTAAGCCAAGCTAAAAACGGCTTTGAGCTAGCCGAGATGGACTTAGCTCTCCGGGGCGCTGGTCTCCTCTCCGGCGAGAAGCAATGGGGTATCTCCGACCTGGGGATGGAAGCGATTAAAAATATTAAGATGGTGGAAGCGGCCCGCGAAAGTGCCCAAAATCTTATCAAAACTGACCCCACCTTTATCAATCATCCTGAAATTAAAGCCACGCTTTCTAAAAGAGCTAAGACCCTTCATTTTGAATAAATATCTAGTATAGTAAAAGGGCGCGTGTAGCTCAGTTGGTTAGAGCTCGGAGCTTATACCTCCGCGGTCCCTGGTTCGAGTCCAGGCACGCGCACATGACAATTAATCCATCTAAGCTCAAAGCTTACTTCTCCGGCGCTATCCTCTACGGCCTGGCGCTTTTGATTTACTCCTATTTTCCCTTTTATCAAGGCTTTATTTCTCACACTACCCTCACTCTACCTTTCTTACCATTTATCCACGAGAGTCCGTATTTATTAATCGTCCACTTATATCTCGCTTATTTGGTCTTAGGTCTGCTCTGGTTCTTATTCTATCCCCGGGCCAAGGCTGAATCCCGAACACTTATCT
>JAHFNY010000014.1 GCA_023267075.1 Candidatus Vogelbacteria bacterium | reverse complement strand
TGTTGTAATTATCGGTAGTTACTTTTTCTTGCCACAAGGGCAAAAGTTAAATAATCAAGCCGGGGATTATAAACATATTGCTTATCTGATTGACGGCCAAGCCTTTACCCTTGGCCAGACGGTGGGTAAGACCAACACTCAATACTTTGGCAATGAGGCCGAGGGAGATTTAAACGGTGATGGTTTAATAGATCGGGCTTTCATTATTACTCAAACCACCGGTGGGAGCGGAACTTTTTATTATGCCGTGGGCGCGATTAAGAATTCTGCCGGTGGCTACCTTGGCACTGCCGGCGTTTTCCTTGGTGATCGGATCGCCCCGCAGACTACCGAGATTAAAGATGGAATAGTGATTGTCAATTATGCCGATCGAGCGCCGAGTGAAAGCTTCGTCACCTCGCCATCAATTGGTAAAAGTATTCGGTTTAAGTTTGATTAGAGGATTGCTATCATAAATAACTTGTGTTATGATTGAGAAGTACGGGCCAGACGGCCATTTTTTATTTTATGGAAATTAGAAATATCGCGATTATTGCTCACGTGGACCACGGTAAGACCACTCTCACCGACGCTATTTTGCGTGAGACGGGGGCGGTGACCGGTGAGGCCACCACCATGGATTCCAACGCTCTAGAACAAGAGCGGGGGATTACCATTTACGCCAAGAACGCCAGTGTTAATTATAAGGGGACCAAAATTAATATTGTGGACACCCCGGGTCACGCCGACTTCGGCTCCGAGGTGGAACGAGTGTTACGTTCCATTGATTCCGTATTATTGGTAGTTGATGCCCAAGAAGGGCCTATGCCTCAAACGCGCTTTGTGTTGAAGAAGTCGCTGGAGATTGGTCACAAGCCGATTGTCATTTTAAATAAAATCGATAAACCAGCCGCCGATTGCAAGCGCGCTCATGATGAAATTTTTGAATTATTCTTTGACCTGGGCGCGACAGAAGAGCAACTTAATTTTAAAACAGTTTACGCTATTGGTAAGGAGGGCGTGGCGATGCGCGAGCTCACTGACCCTCGCATTAATTTAGAGCCACTTTTAGACACCATTTTAGAAGCGGTGCCGCCGGCCGGGAATAAAGTGGACGCGCCGCTCAAAGCGCAACCCTTTAATTTGGCCTATGATAATTTCCTCGGTCGCTTAGCGGTGGCTCGAGTGTATGAAGGCCAGATTAAAACCGGCGGGAAAGTGTTTATTAAAAAGACTGATGGGACCGTGGAAGAAGGTAAAGTGACTAAACTCTTCACCTTCTTGGGGACCAGTCGGCAAGAGGAGCAAGTGGCGAGCGCCGGTGATATTGTGATGATTGCCGGTTTACCCAACATTTATATTGGTGACACGATTACTGATAAAGCAGAGACAGAAGCTTTGCCGGCGATTAGCGTGGATGAGCCCACCATTGCTCTTAACTTCCTGGTTAACAATTCCCCGTTTGCTGGTCGCGAGGGTAAGTTTGTTACTGGCCGGCAAATTAAAGAGCGCTTAGAGAAAGAATTGGAAGTAAACGTCGGTTTGAAAGTAGATTTTGGTGAAGAGACGATGCGGGTATACGGTCGGGGTGAGTTGCATATTGCCATTCTTTTAGAGAACATGCGCCGCGAGGGGTATGAACTGCAAGTGTCGCAACCGCGCGTGATTATTAAAGAGATTGAGGGCGTGAAGAGTGAGCCGTTTGAAGAAGTGACGATTGAAGTGCCGGCTGAGACTCAAGGCGCGGTGATTGAGAAATTAAGTAAGCGCGGGGCGATAATGAAGGGGCTTAAGCCGGAGGGTAGTCGGGTCCGCTTAACCTTTGAGGGTCCAACCCGGGGTTTGCTTGGTTATCGCGGGCAGTTCGTAGTAGATACCAAGGGCGAGGGGATCTTCGCCAGTCGGGTGCTCGGTTTTGCTCCTTATGCCGGGGAGATTGAGAAGCGGGCCGTTGGTTCCATGACCTCCATGGCGGCAGGGAAGGCGCTCGCCTTCTCTTTAAACAATCTCCAGACTCGCGGAACTTTATATATTGCCGCCAATACCGAGGTGTATGAAGGAATGGTCATTGGTAATACTTCCAAGGGTGAAGAGATGATGGTTAATCCGACTAAAGGCAAACAACTTACCAATATGCGGGCCGCCGGTACTGATGATATTGCTTACCTTACCCCGCCGCTTTTGATTACCATTGAGCGCGGCTTGGAGATTATGCAAGATGATGAATACTTAGAGATTACGCCCAAGAGCACGCGCTTACGCAAGCAATTCTTAACCGAGCAAGAGCGGAGTAAAGCTAAACGGACTGCGTAACATCCATCTTGGCGTGGTAGTTAAAATAAGTGATTATGATAAACATTGTAACTATTGGGGGCGGAACCGGCCATTCTCAAATCCTTGAAGGAATTAAAGAGATAGGGGGGATTAAAATCACCGCTATTTGTCCCAGTACCGATTCCGGCGGTTCAACCGGAATTCTGCAAGAGAAGTATGATGGTAGTGGTTACACCGGCGATTTAACTAAATGCGTTGCCGCTTTATGTAAAGATAAAGTTTTAACCAAAGCGCTAACCTTTAGATATGAGGACGGGCCTCTTGATAGTCATTCGGTAAAAAATTTGTTATTTCACGCTTTAGAAAAAGTTAGCAATTTAGAGATAGCCTTAAAAACTCTGTGGACAGTGGCGGGCATTAATCCTCACCGGGTTTTACCGATTACAAACAAAAAGACGGAATTGTGCGCTCGCCTGAGTATTGGTAGCACTATCGTTGGTGAGACCAATATTGATACCATCGCTAAAAATCCTTTATGGAATCCTAATATCCACTCCATTTCTGATATTTACCTTAAGCCTAAAGTTTCAGTATCTAAATTGGCTGTGGCAGCAATCAAGGAGTCTGATTATATTATTATTTCCCCGGGTGATTTGTATTCAAGCATTATTCCGGTACTTTTGCCCAAAGGAATGAAGGAGGAAATTAAAAAGTCCTCAGCGACAATAATTTTAATTCTCAATATTATGACCAAAAAGGGCGAGACCGATAATTATACTGCTTCTGATTTCATTAAAATCATTGAAGAGCGTTTGGGTCGACGCGTTAATTATATTGTGGGTAATAATGCTCGGATTTCACCTAAAGCGCTATTGCAATACTCCCTTGAGAGCAAGGTAGAGTTTGACTCCCTTGATACTACTAAGGATAATAGAATGATTTTAGCTCCACTTGCCGTGGTAACAAAAACAAATCAAATTTATACTAGCCCCACAATTATTAGGAGGGTAATTAAAAACATTTTAATGTGTTAAAATAGTTAATAAGGTGTTAAAAGTTGTTATTAAAAGTTTTTTAGCCATTTTAGTGGTTTTTACGGCTCTACCGGCTTTGGCCGCGTCGAGTAACTTTGAGGTCTCGGGTTGGATCCCGTATTGGCGCAAGGCCACGGGGACGGCCGAGGCGATTACGCATATTAAAGTTTTTACCGAGCTTAGTCCCTTCGGCTTTACGGTTAAGAACGATGGCACCCTTTTTGACGCGGCGGGGATTTACCAGGATCCGTGGCCCGCCTTAATTACTAAGGCTAAGGCCAATAAAGTTAGGATTATCCCGACCGTGATGTGGGCTAATGCTAGTGCGATTAACACCGTCCTCCGCAGCCCCAAGCTCCGGACGCTCCACGTTAATCAAATTGTGCAGATGGTCTGGGGCCACGGCTTTGATGGCGTAGATATTGATTATGAGGCCAAGTTCGCCGAGACTAGCCCCTATTTCTCCCTCTTTTTAAAAGAATTATATGCGGCGATTGGTAATAAGTGGGTGATCTGTAGTATTGAGCCACGGACGCCACTTACTTCTCGCTACGACACTATTCCGCCGGATATTGCTTATGCCAATGATTTTGTGGCGATTAATAAATATTGCGATCGGGTCAAGATTATGGCTTATGATCAGGGGACAATTGATATCCGTTTAAATACAGCTGGGGCGGTGCCCTATGTGCCGGTGGCTGATCCGCAGTGGGTAGAGAAGGTGGTTACCTTGGCGGTGAAAGATATAAAGAAAAGCAAAATTATTCTCGGTGTGCCCACTTATGGTTATGAATGGGAATTAACGCCGCTTTCCCAGCAAGGTTATAATTATGATCTGTTATGGGCCTTTAATCCTAAGTATGCCACGGGGATTGCTTCATCGGTTGGGGCAAGACCGATGCGCAATCGAGCGGGGGAGTTGAGCTTCTCTTACTTGCCCACCACTACACCTAAATCACTAACCGATATTGATTCTAATCTTTCTAATAACAATAATTTGAATGTGGCCAATAATAATTTAACTTTTAGCGATAATCTCCACGTTTTATGGTGGAGCGACGCCAGCGCGATTAAAGCTAAAATTGCTTTAGCCAAGAAGTTGGGCGTTCGGGGGATTGCCATCTTTAAGATTGATGGTGGGGCCGACCCGGAACTTTGGTCTATCCTTAAGTAAGATTAGGTTCGCTTTAACGTCACTAGATAATGAAAACCGCCAAAGTGAAAGAACAATTTGTCGCTCTCTACGAGTCTCAGGCGGATGCGGTCTTTAGATTCTGTTGGTTTAAGACTAGTGATCGGGAATTGGCTTTAGACTTAACTCAAGACACTTTTAGTCGATTTTGGGCTAAGTTGGTAGCTGGTGAAACGGTTGATAATCCACGGGCGTTCATTTTTACCATTGCCCGTCATGCCGTGATTGATTGGTATCGGAGTAAAAAGTCACTCCCATTTAATCGCCTTAGTTTGGCGGAAGAGGAGATGGAGTTTGATCCGCCGGCTGAAGGGACTAAACAATTAGAACTTGAGTTGGGGGCAGAAGCGAGGCTCTTAATGCTTAAGATTAACCAACTTGAGCCGGGGTATAAGCAAGTGGTCTATTTGCGTTTTATTGAGGACTTGAAGCCGCAGGAGATCGCTCAGATTATTGGTGCATCAGTTAATGTTGTTTCCGTTCGGATTACTCGGGGACTAGCTAAGCTTAGAGAATTAATTGGTATCAATTTAAATTAAAATGGAAAACGAAAATTTAAATAAAATTAAATTAGAATTTAAGAAAGTAGCTTTGACGTCTCAAGAGAAAGAGTTAATTCTTAAACAAGTTTTAATTCAGCCACTTATTAAGCCTGAGCCTACTAAGACTTGGGGTCAATTTAACTGGTTTCAGTTAACTGTGGCTATGGTCATGATTGTAATTGTGATAGGGACTGGTACAAGCCTCGCAGCTGAGAGTTCTTTGCCGGGAGACTTGCTTTACCAGATTAAAACTAAAATTAATGAGCCACTGCGTGGAGCGGTAGCGGTCAGCCCTCAAGCTAAAGTGGAGTGGGAATCAACTAAGATTGACCGTCGACTTAAAGAAGCGGAGACTTTAGCTGATAAACAACAATTAGATGAGACTAAACGCCAAGATCTAGAAGTTTCAATCAATCAACAAGTTGAGACTTTTGGTGAGTTAACTAAAGATTCTACTTCGACAGAAGAGATAAAAAGTAGCTTTACTAACAAGCTAAAGCGTTATTCTCAAGCCGTGGAAGAAAGAGTCAAACAAGATAATCATGAAGAGGGTACCACTTCCAGTCAAACACGAGAGTTGAAGAAGTTAGATGATTCAATTAAAAATAAAGTAGAGCAAACTTTCTATAAACATGATCGGGAAGAAAATGATCAAGATGGTGGAAACAGTAATCGCGATAGACAAAATGGTGACCACCGAAGGGATTAAACTTTTTTTATTTTAATCCCACTTGCGCATTACTACTGCAAGGAGAACAATCATTATTGCAATATCGCGGACCATCACTGGGCCCCAAGAGAGGAGGGTTAAAGTTTGAATTAGACTAAGAAGGAGGAAGAAGGCTACTCCTCGCGTCCAAATACCGGCAAAAAGGAGGAGACCAAAGATGAGCTCAAACATACCGTGGAGCCAGACTAAAGTGGTGGCGGGGGCAATAGCTAGGGCCCAAGTAGGGACTAAGCTAGTCCACATATCGGTGTTAGAGATTCCGCTCCAACCAAACCAGATAAAGACGAAAGCTACGCCTAAACGCAAAACGAGCGGAGAGTAATCGTGCATACGGTCGTGGAAGTTGCTTAAAGATTTCATAATTTATTAATTAGTTAAATTGCCCAAATAAAAGTTTTGGAGAATGCGTTCGGGTCGGCCTTGACCACCGTGTTGATCATTAAAGGCATTAGTGCCGTCAATGCCACAAATACTTAAGATAGCACCTTCACCACCGGGGTGTTGATTAATCCAATCAGTGAGATCATAAACCTTATTACTAATAATGGTGTAACAACTAGCAGCATTATTATGCTTGGCTACTACCGCGGCAGTTAAACCAGGTCCCGAGTTTGAAGGAGGAGTCGGAATTGGGGTTGGAGAAGGTGTGGGAGAGGGAGTAGTGGTGGCGATTGGAATTAAGATGGGTAGAGTTAATTTTCCGGGAGTAGCTAAAGCGATTATCCCTAAGACAATCAGACCAACTATAAGCCACAAGAATTTTTTCATCGCATTATTTATTTCTAGCATCGGTCTATTTTACCTTATTGAGATTATTTTTTCCACTTGCGAGTCAAAAGTTTAACCGGTATGATGCAGAAATTATGGAAAAATTTCATGAAACTTTGTTTTGGGTCACCTTCCCCTTTTTAGCAGTCAAGCGGCTTTTAGATAAAGACGAGAAGGAGTAATTATAATGCCGACCATCATCATAATCTTTGGCGTGACCGGCGACTTGATGAAGAAGAAGATTGCGCCGGCACTCTTCGGTTTGTTTCAAGAGGGGAAATTACCTGCTAAAACTAAGATTATTGGTTTTGCTCGCCGGCCACTTAGTGATGAAGGTTTTAAAGATCATGTGCAAGAATTAATTGGTCAAGATGATCAAAATTTTTTATCTTTACTAACTTATAATCAAGGCCAGTTCGGTGAGGTGACGGGTTATACTGATTTAAAAAACAAGCTAGATAAAATAGAACAAGATTGGGGGCAGTGTGCCAATAAACTCTTTTACTTGGCGGTGCCGCCAGAGAATTTTACCGAGATTTTAGCTAATCTTGGGGTTAATAAATTTAATCTGTCATGTGAAGGAGCTTGGACGCGTTTATTAATCGAGAAGCCCTTTGGCCACGATGAAGCGAGTGCCAAAGCTTTAGACGAGAGCCTAGCTAAATTATTTCAAGTGAATCAAATTTACCGCTTGGATCATTATTTAGGTAAAGATGGAGTCTTAGCTTTGAAGAAGATTGATGACGAAGAGATAAGTAAAATTAAAAGTATTGAGATTAAATTGTTAGAGACTTTAACGGTGGATGGCCGCGGTAAGTTCTATGATGATTTGGGCGCGCTCCGCGATGTGGGACAGAATCATCTTCTCTCTATCTTTAACATTTTAACTGGGATTTTACCTGATAAATTAGAATTAATCAGCGCTGAACGAGCGCAGTATGAGGGTTATCGAGAAGTGGAAGGCGTGGCCAAAGATTCTAAAACTGAAACGTATTTTAAAGTGAAAGCGAAGTTGGATGTGTTGCCCTGGCAGGAGGTGGAATTTATCTTTGAGAGTGGGAAAAAAATGTCGGCAGTGAAAAAAGAAGTGGTGATTACATATAAAGATGGAACAGAAAAAGTTTTCCCGCTAGAGCTTAATAAACACAGCCAATACGTGGCGGAGTATGAGAAGTTATTGGCCGAAGCGATTGCTGGCGACGAGACCCACTTCTTAAGCCAGGCGATGGTAGAAGCCGCCTGGCGCTTCATTGACCCAATTATCGCCGGGTGGCAAATATGATAGAGTGGCGAGGTGAATAAATTTAGCTTTAAAATTGAGCAGGAGATACCGGGTAAATTGGGCCGGGCCGGGGTGATCACTACGCCGCACGGGGAGATTAAAACCCCGGCGTTTGTCACGGTGGGGACTAAAGCCACAGTTAAGGCACTGACACCAGAACAAGTGGCAAGTGTGGGGGCTCAGGTGGTGTTGGGGAATACCTATCATCTTTATTTAGAACCTGGTGCTGGTGTGGTAGAGAAGGCCGGCGGGGTAGGTAAATTTATGAACTGGTCCGGCCCGACTATGACCGACTCAGGCGGCTTCCAAGTTTTCTCCCTCGGCGCGGCCTTTGGGCAGAAAGGAGTTTCTAAGTTTGCTACGAAACAGGAAAATTCTCGCGGCTTCACCCCAGAGGGGCCCTACGCCGACAAGAATTTTTTTGATTCTCCGCTAGCTAAAATAGATGAAGACGGCGTGACTTTTAAATCGCACATTGATGGTAGTGAACATCGCTTTACGCCGGAGAGTTCAATCCAGATTCAACAGCAACTGGGGGCAGATATCATTTTCGCCTTTGATGAATGCACTTCGCCGCAAGCGAGTTATGAGTATCAGCAAGAAGCAATGGAGCGGACGCACGCCTGGGCCAAGCGGAGTTTAGCTGAACATAAGAAAAATCCTAATGGTCAAAGTTTATTTGGCATTGTTCAGGGTGGGAGGCATCAAGACTTGCGGCAAGAATCGGCGCGAGTAATTGGTGGGATGGACTTTGCCGGTTTTGGTATTGGCGGCTCGTTTAATAAAGATGATATGGATACGGCGGTGGGTTGGGTGAACCAGATTTTACCCACCGAGAAGCCGCGCCATCTCTTAGGGATTGGCGCGGTAGAGGATTTAATCGGCGCGGTGGAGCAAGGTTGTGACACTTTTGATTGCGTGGCGCCCACCCGGATGGCGCGCAATGGCACACTTGAGACAGTTGCTGGCCGCTTGAATATTTTAAACGCACAATATAAAACTGATTTTAGCCCGATAGAAAAAGATTGTGGCTGTTATACGTGCAAGAATTATACCCGGGCTTATCTCGCTCACTTGTTTAGATCTAAAGAAATGCTCGGCGCGACCCTCGCTTCTATCCATAACTTATATTTCTTTATCAATTTTGTTAATCAAATGCGAGAAGCAATCTTGTCTAACCGCTTTGCAGACTTTAAGCAACTGTGGTTGAATAATAAAAACAGGTCTTTGTAAACTGACCAAAAACTGAGGGAGGTAAAGTCATGAGTCTAGATACTCACGCTGAAGATTATCTCTTCTACTTGATGCTTCTCTTAGCATTTGTTTCAGCTGTTTGCTTCAGTCTGTCGGCTAAAGTCGAGGAAAATGGCTGGAGAATCCGGGTGTGCTGTCCAAGCTTTTTATCTAGACTTTCACTGTGTGGTATCTTTGCTTTCAGTTTCTTGGCTTGGAAGATTTGCCAGCATCACCACGAGGTAATTAACCTAATTTTAGCCACGAGAAAATAGATCTGTGTTGTCCTGACTCGCGCCCGACTAGCTCGGGCTTTTTCTTTTCCGTATTTTTTGTGCTAGATTAAAAGCGCGATGTCAATTTTTACCCTCAAGAGTAAATTTAAGCCGGCCGGGGATCAGCCGGTAGCGATTAAGGAATTGCTTTCTGGCCTCAAGAAAGGTTATAAGCACCAGACGCTTTTAGGCGTTACTGGCTCGGGTAAAACCTTCACCATGGCCAATGTTCTTAAGGAGTGGGGCAAGCCGGTGTTAGTGATTGCCCATAATAAAACGTTGGCGGCGCAACTAGCTCAAGAGTATCAAGACTTTTTCCCTAACGCTGCTGTGCATTACTTTGTTTCCTATTACGATTACTATCAGCCAGAAGCGTATTTACCAGTCTCGGATACTTATATTGAGAAGGATGCCGCGATCAATGAGGAGATTGAGCGTTTGCGCCACGCCTCTACCACCGCCCTCCTTACTCGGCCCGATACGATTATTGTGGCCTCGGTCTCGTGTATTTATGGCTTAGGTAGTCCGGAGGAATATGCTAAAGAAAATTTATTATTGAAGGTGGGACAAAAAATGGATCGGAGTGATTTAATTAAATCGTTAATCCAAATTTATTATGAACGGACCAATGCCGATCTAACACCTGGCACCTTCCGTGCCGTGGGCGGCGCGGTGGAGATCATGCCGCCAAGTGAGAAAGAAATTTTTAGACTAGATTTAAGTTCTGGGAGAGTTGATGAAATAGAGAAGGTAGATGCTGTAAGCCGAGTAATTTTAGATCATCCTCAAAATATTATCCTCTTCCCGGCCAAGCACTTTATTACGCCCGAGAAGGAGCGAGCGAGAGCGATGGCGGCGATTAAAGAAGAATTAACCGAACAACTCAAAAAATTTGAAAAGTCCGGTAAATTATTAGAAGCAGAAAGATTAAAGCGCCGGACTAATTATGATTTAGCGATGATTAAAGAAGTTGGTTATACCAATGGGATTGAGAATTACTCCCGGCATCTTTCTGGCCGACAAGCGGGTGGTGCGCCAGCCACGCTCCTTGATTATTTCCCCCATACCAAAGGTGGTGAACCCGACTTCTTAACTATTATTGATGAATCACATGTGACCATTCCTCAAGTGGGCGGGATGTATGCCGGCGATCAGAGCCGGAAGAAGACCTTGGTAGAATACGGTTTTAGATTACCGAGTGCACAAGATAACCGGCCGCTTAAGTTTAGCGAGTTTGAAGCCAGAGTGGGACAAGTAATTTATACCAGTGCCACGCCGGCCAGTTATGAGGCCGAGCATTCCGAGCAGGTAGTTGAGCAAATTATCCGGCCAACGGGTTTAGTCGATCCGGAATTAACGGTTAAGCCTGTCGCGGCTAAGGGAGTATATCCTGGGCAAATTAAAGACTTTATTGCCGAGGCGGAAATAGAAATTAAGAAAGGTTATCGAGCGATTGCGACTACCCTGACTAAAAAGATGGCGGAGGATTTATCAGTTTTCTTGCGAGAAAAGGGGATTAAAGCGGAATACTTGCATAGCGAGGTGAAAACCTTAGATCGGATTACTATCCTCACCGACTTCCGCCGCGGCAAGTTTGATTGTTTGGTCGGGGTAAACTTGCTCCGCGAGGGTTTGGACTTACCAGAAGTTTCTTTCATTGGCATTTTGGATGCGGATAAAGAAGGTTTTTTACGTTCAGATGTTTCCCTCATTCAAACTATTGGTCGGGCGGCGCGCAATGCCGCGGGACGGGTTACTCTTTATGCCGATCAAATTACTGGCTCAATGGAACGGGCGATGGGAGAGACTAATCGGCGGCGCGCCATTCAATTAGCTTATAATAAGAAACATAAAATTACACCCCAGACGATTATTAAGAAAATTCATGATATTACCGATAGCTTACAGAGCGAGCGGGAGCGAGCGGTGCGGAATTTGCTGGCTTTAGATAATGCGGCCTATGGCGGGAATTTGAAAAAGCTCTTGAAAGAGAAAGAAAAGCAAATGAACGAGGCGGTGAAAGACTTAGACTTTGAAACCGCGGCCATTCTGCGTGACGAGATCAAAGAGTTAACAAAAATCAAGTAAAGTGCTATATTTGTTTTTGTACCCCTGCCGCCAAGCTGGGGCCGTTTTGCGGCTATTAGCTTCTAGCTTTTAGAAAATGCCTAAAAATCAAGAAGAAATCATTAAGATTAAGGGTGCCCGGACCCATAATCTCAAGAATATTAATTTAGAAATCCCCCGCAATAAGCTGGTGGTTTTTACTGGTCTCTCTGGTTCCGGTAAATCCTCGCTTGCCTTTGATACCATTTTTGCCGAGGGACAGAGACGGTATGTAGAGTCACTCTCGGCTTATGCCCGGCAATTTCTCCGGCAAATGGCCAAGCCCGATGTAGATGAGATTACTGGCCTTTCTCCTGCTATTTCCATTGATCAGAAGTCGCACTCGGCTAATCCGCGTTCCACGGTTGCGACGGTGACCGAGATTTATGATTACTTGCGCGTGCTCTATGCTCGAGTGGGTCACCCTTTTTGTTTAATTTGTGGGGAAGAGATTAAGAAGCTGGCGCCGGAAGAAATAGTTAATTTTATTTTAGATAAAATCAAAGAGACTAAAATTGGGGCTAAAGAGACTATTCGTCTTTATGCGCCGGTGGTCCGGGGTCGGAAGGGGGAGTATTATCAACTTTTATATGACTTATTAGATAAGGGTTATACGGAAGTGTTGGTGGATGGCGAGCGGAAGAAGCTCCGCGAGCGGATTATCCTCACCAAGACCAAGAAGCACGATATTGATATTTTAATTGATGAGCTCTCGGGCGCGAGCGCGACGCGCGAGCGTCTCGCCGAGGGCGTAGAGCGCTCGCTGAAAGAGGCGGAAGGCTTGGTAAGAATTATTATTGGTCGTGAGGAGTTGCTCCTCTCGTCCAAATTTTCTTGCCCGAATGACGGCTTTTCTTACCCCGAGATTGAACCGCGCCTCTTCTCCTTCAACTCGCCGTATGGCGCTTGCCCGGTTTGCCATGGCTTGGGGACTAAACAATTGTTTGGCGAGGATTTGTGCGAGACTTGTCACGGGGCGCGGCTTCGGCCAGAAGCCTTGCAGGTGAAGATTGATGGCTTGAATATTGTCCAATTAGTGGCGCTATCAATTGATCAAACGGGCGAATTTTTCAAAAAAATAAAACTCTCAGCTAAAGAAAGAGCGGTAGCCGAAATGGTCTTGCGGGAGATTGAGGCCAGACTCAAGTTTTTACTTGACGTGGGTTTGGATTATTTATCGCTTGATCGCCGGGCGGGCACACTCTCGGGTGGTGAAGCGCAAAGAATCCGCTTAGCCTCTCAACTCGGCTCGCGCTTAGTCGGGACGCTTTATGTGTTGGATGAGCCAACCATCGGTCTCCACTCGCGCGATAATGATCGATTGATTAAAACGCTGACCGAGCTCCGCGACTTGGGCAATACCATTATTGTGGTGGAGCATGATGAGGATACTATCTACGCTTCTGACTTCTTGGTAGATATTGGACCGGGTGCCGGAGTCCATGGTGGTAAAGTGGTGGTGGCCGATTGGACCGAGAAATTACTTACGGCTAAGAAAAATACTTTCAACTCGCTGACCGTAGATTATTTACGCGGCGATGAAGCTATTGCCACGCCGGAGAAGCGGCGGACGAGTGAAAAGGGAGTGCTCAAGATCCGTGGTGGCAATATTTTTAACATTAAGGATCTTAAAGTGGATGTGCCCTTGGGTAAATTGGTGGCCATTACTGGCGTGTCTGGCTCGGGCAAGTCATCCTTCTTATATGAGATTTTACACAAGAATCTCCAAGGCAAGTTGAATCGTAAGTTTAGGACCAATGAACTTTATAATTGTCGCGAGTTTATGGGTAGTGAATATTTATCGCGCGTTATTTTAATTGATCAATCGCCAATTGGCCGGACGCCGCGCTCTAATCCAGCCACTTACACCGGGGCGTGGGGTTTTATTAGAGAATTGTTTTCAAGTACAGAATTGGCGCGGATCCGCGGTTGGGGGCCGGGACGATTCTCCTTCAATCGGCCGGGTGGACGATGCGAGGCTTGTGAAGGTAATGGCGAGATTGCGGTGGAGATGCACTTTCTCCCCACCGTCTACGTTACTTGCGACGTCTGCAATGGAACGCGCTTTGAGAAGGAAACGTTGGAAGTGGAGTATAAAGGGAAAAATATTTCTCAAGTCCTTCATCTAACCGTAGAAGAGGCACTTAAATTCTTTGAAGATATTCCGGCGGTGTATGATCGACTGAAGACTTTAAACGAAGTTGGTTTGGGTTATCTTGAGCTCGGTCAGTCAGCGACCACGCTCTCCGGTGGCGAGGCGCAGAGAGTAAAAATCTCGTCTGAACTTTATCGCCCCGATACCTATCGGACGATTTATCTTTTAGATGAGCCAACCGTTGGTTTGCATTATGAGGATGTGAAAGATTTAATTGCGATCTTGCAAAAATTGGTGGACAAGGGGAATAGTGTCGTCGTAATTGAGCACAATTTAGAAGTGATTAAGAGTGCTGATTACGTGATTGATATGGGCCCCGAGGGTGGAGCGGCCGGCGGCCACTTGGTGGCCGCCGGCACGCCGGAGCAAGTGGCTTACTCTGCTGGTTCCCACACCGCCAAGTATTTAAAGAAAGTCTTAAAGAAAAAATAAAGTAATAGAAAACGCGGGGGGACCTCATGGTCCCGCCCGCGCGTTGGTTTGGGTTAGTTGTCCTTTACCCATTCTTCTAGTTCATCGAACCGGACCCTCTCATCCACCGAGAGTTTCCCGATCCTTACTTGCTTCAAAAGCTTTCTCGCCGAGTTCAAGTCGGGAGTTCGAGTCGTTGTGTAGCAACAATCTTCTGCCAATTGCAGAATCTCCTTGTTTTCACACCTGGCCCCCTCAATTATATTGGAGATCCGAATTTCCTCCCTTGTCTTTTGAGCGAACTCTCGCGCAAATACGCCGCTATTTTCGCATAATGTTAAGAACTCCTCGCGACCAACCCCCACACGGCTGTAGGTTTTGTAAAAACCTTCAACACCGCTCTCGAAACTGTCCGTTTCTGCTTTATGTCCCCAATCATCTTCATACTGAAGGCCTTGGGGACAAGCCGCCAAAAACTGCTGAAACTCAGAGATAAACTGTTTCTTGGTTAAGGACCCCAGTTTCTCTTCTAGAACTTTGGGCGCGAATCTGCCCACTTCTCCAGAAGCCCACGTCGCTGTCATGCGGAGTTCCTTAATGTTTTGAGCTCGGAGTTTGTCGATGAGGATCTTTTCATTTGATTCTACGTATCCATAGCCAGCATAGGCCGGGTCTAGAGAGATGTGATGATACACCTCCGGCAATATAATTGCCGAAACAAGCAAGGCTACTAACAATAGTGGATATTTCATTTTTAATCCCTTTCGATTCGAGTTGATTTTCAGTGTTCTGGTTGACTCACAAGAGCCTTCCAATTACACCCTAGCATATATGATTTATTTTGTCAATATGGAATAAAAAAGCCGGTACAAGGTGGGGTTCCACTCGTACCGGCTCTGAGATGCCCAATCCCGCCACCTTCCAGGTCGCCTTGGGTGCTGAAATACATTGGGCCGTCTCTTTCTGTTTTTCAGACTATACTATTATTTGAAATAAGCCAAGTTTTTTTGTAAAAAAATAACCGGTACGGGTTGGGGCCCGTACCGGCGCGAAGGTCATTGACGACGCTCGCTACATCGCCAATTATTTTTATGCTACATTAGTACTTATGACCAGTCAAGGGGTGAAGAAATATCAATTACCAGACCAGCCCGGGGTGTATTACTTTCTTAAAGGAAAGGAAATTTTATACGTGGGTAAGGCCACCTCGCTTAAAGACCGCGTCCGGAGCTATTTTAATCAAGATCTCATTAACACTCGCGGGGCGCGGATTATTAGCATGTTAGACCAAGCTAGTAATCTCAAGTGGCAGGTAACTGACTCGGTGTTGGAGGCCCTGTTGTTAGAAACGGCGACAATTAAGAAGCTTCAACCTAAATACAATGCCCGGGAGAAGGATGATAAAAGTTATTGGCATGTGGTTATCACGCAAGATGATTTCCCTAAAATTCTCCAGATTCGCGGTAAAGATCTAAAAGCTAAAGAAGCTAATCTCGCTAATGAAGCTATTTACGGACCCTTCCCCAACGGCAGTGAGTTGAAAGAAGCCCTCAAGATTATTCGGAAAATATTTCCTTACAGAGATGATAAATGTAAAGTTAATCAAGACAGGCCATGCTTTAACCGGCAAATCGGCTTATGCCCAGGAGTGTGTACCGGAGAAATATCTAAACAAGATTACGCTAAGACCATTCGGAATTTGAAATTATTTTTCAACGGCAAGAAGGGGGTAGTAATCAATAATTTAGAGCACGAGATGAAGCGCTCGGCTAAGCTGAAGGAATTTGAACAAGCGGCTAAAGTCCGCAATCAGATTTTTGCCCTCAATCATATTAAGGATGTCGCGTTAATTAAATCCCGAGGTGACACCTTGGGGAATAAGGTGTCACCTCGGGATAATTTCCGGATTGAGGCTTATGATGTGGCTCATACCAGTGGTACTGAGGTGGTTGGAGTGATGACGGTGGTGGAGAATGGGGAAGTTAATAAAGATGAGTATCGCAAGTTTAAATTGAGCCAAGATAAAAATAATGATGTCGGCAATTTGCAAGAAATAATCTCTCGTCGGCTTAATCATCCCGAGTGGCCCGCGCCGCGCTTGGTGGTAATTGATGGCGGATTGGCCCAGCTAAATGGGGTGAAAAAAGTTTTAACCCAAGCGGGAGTCAATTGGCCCATAGTGGCGGTAACAAAGGATGAGCATCATCGAGCTAAGAATATTATTGGCGAACGAGAGAAAATGGCGGGCTATGAACGAGAAGTTTTACTCGCTAACAGCGAGGCTCACCGTTTTGCCATCACTTGGCATAGAAAGCGCCGCGCCAAGATGATATAATTTTAGCGAGATGAATCTTCTCGCGCCTTACGCTAGTCTTATCACTTTACTCCTCGCTTTTCTTTTAGGAATGGTGGTGAGTTACTTATTGTATCGCCGACATTTATTAGCAATAGTTAATCGTCGTTTACCTACCGCGACCAATACTGGTTTTAAAGTAAATTCTCAAGACAATGTTGCTAGTTTAAAAAAGTTAAATGAGAACTTGGCCGCTAGTACTCGCTCGCTTCAAGCTAAAGAAGTAGAGTTGTCACTGGCTAATCAACGGCTGGAGAAGCTGGAAGAAGCTAAATCCAAGTTTGTGGCTGTGACCACTCATCAATTGCGCACACCACTCGCCGCTATTAAGTGGACCCTCCATATGCTTACGGCGGGTCAGCTGGGCGCGGTCACGCCCGAGCAGAAAACTTTTATTGATAAAGCTTTTGAGAGTACGGAGCGGATTGTGAGTATCGTCAATAATTTATTGACCGTCGATAAGATTGAGGCCGAGTCGAGCGACTACACCTTTATCCCCGTGCATTTGGAAGAAGTGGTGGAGAGCGTCATCTTTGAGCTTAAAGCGCCGGCCCAGAGTAAATATTTAAATTTAATTTTTAAGCCTTTAGCCCAACCCTTGCCGGAAGTTACCGCTGATCCGATTAAACTGCGGATGGTGTTAGAGAATCTAATTGATAATGCCATTAAATATACACCCCAACATGGCACGGTTACTGTTACTTTGGATGATAGCCGTTTAAATGCGACCCCGGCCAGTGTGGTGGTAAAGGTCCAAGATACTGGTTTGGGGATTAAACCGGCGGATGAAGGGAAGATTTTCCAAAAGTTCTTCCGGGCCGAGTCGGCCGTAGCGATGGAACCAGATGGGACGGGGCTCGGTCTCTACTTAGCCAAGGATATTATTGAGCATCATGGCGGGACAATTTGGTTTGACTCTGGGTCAGGCGGGACGACTTTTACCTTTACTTTGCCCTTGCGGCCGGTGGTGGTATAATCAATTTATTATGAAAAAAGTTCTCATTGTAGAAGATGATGAATTCCTCCGCTCGCTGGCGGCCAAGCGCTTAGAGCAAGAGGGATATGAAGTTAAAACGGCGGCCGGCGGCGAGGCCGGGATTACGGCGATTAAGAGCGATAAGCCAGATCTAATTTTATTAGACCTTCTTTTGCCAGGAGGGAAGGATGGCTTTGCTGTTTTAGAAGCGGTCCGAGCCGATGAAGCGACTAAGTCCCTACCGGTAGTGGTTTTCTCTAACTTGGGCGAGCGGGGCGATATTGAGAAGGCGAGTAAATTAGGGGCGACCGACTTCCTGGTTAAAGCCAACTTTACTTTAGACGATGTGATGGCCAAAGTGGCCGCTCATCTTAAATAATTTCTTATGACTAAGCTTCGCGTGGGGGTGCTCCGGGGTGGCCCGAGCGCCGAGTATGAAGTCTCTTTAAAAACTGGTGGCGCGGTGCTTAAACACTTGCCGGCAGATAAATATTTACTCCGCGATATTTTAATTACTAGAGATGGCACGTGGCACTTAAATGGTGTGCCGGCTCGGCCCGAGCAAGTGACCGGTTCGGTGGATTTAATCTTCAACGCCCTTCATGGTGAGTATGGTGAGGATGGCACGGTGCAAGAATTATTAGATAATCTCCGTTTGCCTTACACTGGTTCGGGCCGCTTAGCCGCGGCCCTCGCCATGAACAAGCCGCTTGCTAGTGCCCACTTTAAAGCGGCTGGTGGCCGTGTCCCCGTTAGTTTATTGGTAGAAGGGGAAGAAGATCCAGAAGCAGCAGCGGGGCGAATATTTCTTAAGCTCTCGCCACCGTGGGTGGTGAAGCCGGCCGATCGCGGCTCATCGGTCGGGTTATCATTTGTCAAAAAGTTTACTGACTTGGCCGCGGCCATTAAACAAGCGGCGACAGTATCCAAGAAGATTTTAGTGGAACAATTTATTAAAGGGCGGGAAGCGACAGTGGGAGTGATTGATCACTTTCGTTCGCAACCAATTTACGTTTTACCACCAATTGAGATTAGGGCTCCCGGTAATAAACCAGTCTGGGATTATAATGATAAGTATTCGGGTGAGACGCAAGAAATTTGCCCTGGTTTATTTAGCGAGGGAGAGAAAGAGGAGTTAGCTCGTCTTGCGGCTCTCGCTCACGAGACGCTTAATCTCCGCCATTACTCGCGGTCTGACTTTATTGTTACCCCGCGGGGGATTTATCTGTTAGAAGTGAATACTTTACCGGGTTTAACTCCAGAATCGCTCATGCCTAAAGCTCTCGCCGCGGTGGGCGTGGATTACCCCCAATTCTTGGATCACATCATTGATCTGGCCTTAACAAAATAGATTTTACTATGCTTAAGCAGCGGCACAATTTTTTTACCGAGTGGTGGCAGGCCGCCGGAGTGGGTTGGTTCTTAGCCGTGCGGCAAATTCGCCGGGCGAGCTTTACTACCACGGGTTTAATCATTTTCGTCATGACGCTAACCTTCCTCAACTTGGTGGTGGTCAGCGGGATTTTAGTCGGTTTGCTCCAAGGTTCTACTGATGCTTATGTTAAGACTTATTCGGGCGATATTTTAATTTCTACTTTACCTAAGAAGACTTATATTGAGAACAGCCAAGGGATTATTAGTATTGCCAAGAATTTACCTTGGACTAAATCTCTCTCGGCTCGGTATATTGAGAGCGGCAGTTTAGAGGCTGGGTATAAAACTAGGACTAACTTTAGAGATGATCCTAATACTGCTGGTGGCCAAGTGGTGGGGATTGATCCCGTGGCCGAAGCCGAGACGACCGATTTGCCTAGCAAGATTGTGGAAGGAACTTATTTAACTAAAAGCGATACTGATTCAATTTTAATCGGCGCCAATATGTTGAAGAAGTATTTACCGATTGACGCTCCGGGTCTTTCTCTCTTAGAGAACGTGAATGTGGGTGATAAGGTGCGATTAACTATTGGTGGCGGGGTAACTTTAGACGCTCGTGGCGGTTCCATTGTGACTGGCGGTGGTGGCGAGACGAAAGAGTTTACGGTTAAAGGCATTGTGAAAAGTAAAACTGATATCGATCAGCGGATTTTTATGTTAGATAGCAGTCTCCGACCCTTAATTGGCCGCGGTGATTACAATGTGGATGAGATTGCGATTAGGCTTAAACCCGGCGCCGACCCGTTGGCGGCTAAAGCCGCCCTGATAAAAGCCGGCGCCGGCCAAACCGCTCGGATCCAGACCTGGCAAGAATCTTTGCCCAAATTCCTTAAAGATATTCAAGATACTTTCGCTTTCCTCGGTAATGTGATGGGTTCGATTAGTTTAGTGGTGGCGGCGATCACTGTCTTCATTGTCATCTTCATCAACGCCATTACCCGGCGCAAATTTATCGGTATCTTGAAGGGGATTGGGATTGAGGGTAAAGCCATTGAAGTGGCTTATGTCATTCAATCAATTTTCTATGCCATTACCGGTATCGCCATTGGGATGGTGATCGTTTTCTTTTTCCTCAAACCCTACTTTGCCGCTCATCCGATTGACTTCCCATTTTCCGATGGCATTTTGGTCGCCGAGATACCAGGGACATTTATCAGAGCTTTGATTTTATTAATCGCGACCTTGATTGCTGGTTATATCCCGGCTAAGTTGGTGGTCCGGCAAAATACTTTAGATTCAATTTTAGGTCGCTAATTATTTATGTCTCAACCGATTATTAAAGCTGAAAATTTGATTAAGTCGTTTAAAAGCGGCAGTTCAGAATTGGTGGTTCTTAAGGGTTTAGATTTGAGCGTTTCGGCGGGCGAATTTTTGGCCATTACTGGTCGTTCCGGTTCCGGTAAATCGACTATGCTTTATCAACTTGGCCTTCTAGATCGGCCTACTAGCGGCACGATTGAAATTGAAGGTCTAGACGTGGGTAAATTATCGGATGAAGAGCGGACGCGCTTTCGCTTAAATGAGCTTGGTTACGTTTTCCAAGATTATGCGCTCTTGCCGGAATTATCGGCCTTTGAGAATGTCCTTCTCCCCTTATTGATGCAAGGTTTAACTAAACTAGCCGCGGGAGAGAAGGCTAAATTAGCTTTAGAAAAAATTGGTTTAAGCAGCCGCTTTAATAATCTCCCCAGTCAGCTTTCGGGCGGCGAGCAACAACGAGTCTCGATTGCCCGAGCGATTGCTCACGAGCCCAAAATTATTTTTGCCGATGAGCCAACGGCTAACTTAGATGCGGAAACGGCTAAAGTGGTCTTGGATGCCTTCCTTAGTCTAAATGCTGATGGCCAAACTATTGTGATGGTAACGCACGAGCCAGAGTATGCCGCTCTCACTCATCGCATCGTCCACTTAGCGGAAGGGATTATTGAAGAGGATGGAAAAAATCACTAAATTAAGCTAAACTAAGTCAGTAAATGGATTTAACTAAAATAATGGCTAAATTAAAGCATCTTTGGCAGTTAGCGCTTAAGCGTAAGGGCTTAAGTGCCGGATTTTTAATTGTGGTCCTTTTGCTGGGTTACTTCTTATTTGGTCGGGGTGGAACAGGTAATACTATTATCCTGGTTAAGCGGGGAGCGATTACGGAAGAAGTAACTATTTCTGGTAATACTAAAGCCGCTACCGAATTAACTTTAGCTTTTGAGGCTAGTGGCCGAGTAGTGGCCGCACCAGTAAAGGTGGGCGATCAAGTTAAAGCCGGCGAGCAATTGGTCGTTTTAGACCAGTCGGAACTCTTGGCCAGTCTAGCCGAGAATCAAGCTAATTTGGCCGCGGAAGAAGCGGCGTTAGTAAATACTGACAGCGGTGTTTCTTCAGTCCAACTTCAAAGTAGTGAGGCTGGTCTAAGAGAGGCCGAGAGTAATTTGCGAGATAAGATTAAAGATGCTTATGCTAAAGCCGACGACGCGGTCCATAATACGGCTGATCAATTTTTCTCTGGGCCGCGCTCGCCTAGTCCCGTTTTTAGTTTGAACATTCCTGATCCTGATCTCCGGACTAAGCTGGGGACTCTCCGCGGTAATTTAGAGCCAGTCTTAACTAAGTGGCAAAGTGACTTGCTGGCTTTAAGCGATTCTGGTAATTACGCGCCTTTAACCTCTAATTATTTAGATCAAGTTAATAATTTTTTGAATTATCTCTCGCTCGCCATGAACGAGTTAAATACTTCCAATACCAGCGATCAAACCACTTTCAATACTTACAAGACTAATGTGGCGACCGCTCGGACCAATGTTAATACGGCGGTGAGTAATTTGACGGCGGCGCGGGAGAAGTACACAACGGCTCTTAATGATTTAGCGATAGAAAAAAGTGATA
>JAHFNY010000024.1 GCA_023267075.1 Candidatus Vogelbacteria bacterium | reverse complement strand
GGCCGTACGTTCGCAATAAGGCCTGCCCCACGCAAGTGGGGCCGCAGCTAAAGATTCCCAAGCGACTGTTTACCAAAAACACAGCTCCCTGCGAACTCGTAAGAGGATGTATAGGGGGTGACACCTGACCAATGCCAGAAGGTCAAACAAGGGTGGTGAAACCGCAAGGTGGAGCTGACTTTGTAAGCCCTGGTGAATGTCGGCGATAACTATAATCGTCCTAAGGTAGCGAAATTCCTTGTCTGGTAAGTTCAGACGCGCACGAATGGTGTAACGACTTGGGAACTGTCTCGAGGAGTAGCCCGGTGAAAATGCAGTGAGGGTGAAGATGCCCTCTACCTGCAGTTAGACGAAAAGACCCCAGAAGCTTTACTATAACTTGATATTGCCTGTACGTTTTTTCTGCGTAGCATAGGTGGGAGAGGTTGATGGAACGGTTTCGGCTGTTCCGGACTCGACAGTGAAATACCACTCTTAAAAAATGTACTGGCTAACCGCGCCGTGAACCGGCGCGAGACAGTATCTGGCGGGTAGTTTTGTTGGGGCGACATCCTCCTAAAAAGTAACGGAGGAGTTTATTAAGGTCAGCTAGGCGCGAATGGAAACCGTGCCGATAGTGTAATGGCACAAGCTGGCTTGACTGCAAGGCGTACGTGCCGAGCAGGTGCGAAAGCAGAACATAGTGAACCGATGGTCCGCATTAGACGCGGCCAGAGATTAACGGATAAAAGCTACTCTGGGGATAACAGGCTAGTTGCGCCCAAGCGTCCATAGCGACGGCGCAGTTCGGCACCTCGATGTCGGCTCATCTTATCCTGGGGCTGGAGAAGGTCCCAAGGGTTTGGCTGTTCGCCAATTAAAAAGATACGCGAGCTGGGTTCAAACCGTAGGGCAGCTTTTAGCTATTAGCTTCATTAGCTTTTAGTTAAAGGAAGTCGTACAGTTTGAACCCCTTCGAGAGATGTTATTTCAAAAATTTTCGTTTAAGAATTAAAAAATAAGTTAGATAGAATCCCTCCGTCGCATAAAGCTATGGAGGGCGAGGCAACCAATCACGGCGGCTCTGACATTATGTTGGAGAGAAGCTAATTGATATCGGTAAAACCCCAACCGGGGCAATACCGAGGGAATCCTGAGTTAAATCGAGGGAACCCGTAGAGACTAAACATTAGCAATCTCGAAAGAGATTAAGATATAGTCCATTCCCATCAGTAATGATGGAAAAGAAGCGTGAGACAGGTTGGTCTCCTATCTACTGCAGGCGTTGATACTTGAGAGGATTTGACTCTAGTACGAGAGGACCGAGTTGAACTGACCTCTGGTCTGGGAGCTCTGCTACCAAGTGGATCGCTCCGTAGCTATGTCGGGAACGGATAACCGCTGAAAGCATCTAAGCGGGAAGCCGACCTCAAGATTAAGTATCGTTATGAGACCCGTAAGAGATGATTACGTTGATAGGCGCTAGGTGTAAGCATAGTAATATGTTCAGCCGTGGCGTACTAATCCGTCCACTCCTATTAGGAAATGTGAAAATCGCTATGTTTTATGATTGCTTTTGTTTAGTGCTTTTACCTTTTTTCGATCTTCAGTTCTGGTGATTCATCGCAGAGGTCACACCCGTTCTCATTCCGAACACGGCCGTTAAGCTCTGTTGAGGCGATGGTACTCGTAAGGGGAGAGTAGCTAGTCGCCAGAACCGAGGACCGAAACAGTCAATTTATTTTTTGCTATACTATCCGTATGTCTATTTGGGGTAAGCGCCGGCAAGCTATTTATCTTCTCGCCATTCTTGGCGCGGTGGCGGTAATTGGCGTGGCTGGCTTTTTTGCTTTTAAACCTTCTCCCTCGTGTTTTGATGGTAAACAAAATGGGGGTGAAACGGGAGTGGACTGTGGCGGCGCTTGTCTCCGGGTGTGTTTGGTCGGGGTCCAACCGCTCCAAGTCTCGTGGACCCGTGTTTTCCCCATTTCTTCTGGGTCTTATTATGTGATTGCGGTGGTAGAGAATCCCAACGCCGGCATTGGCATTGAGCACTTGCCTTACACTCTTCGCCTCACCGATGATTCTGGTTTATTGGTCACTACCCGCGAGGGTGAGACCTTCGTTAATCCACGGGAGAAGTTGGTGATCTTTGAAGGGGGGATTACTACCGGGGCGCGCGTGCCCACTCGAGCCAGTATCACCTTTGGTAGCAACTTTGATTGGCGGCGTTTAAGTTTAGACAAGCCGGCGCTCTCGGTGGAGAAGCGTTCCTTCAGTAATGAGGGTAAACCCCAATTAGTCGTGGCCGTAACCAATAATTCTATTTATGATTTAGCGCAAGTTAAATTGCCGGTGATTATGTCTGACCGCAGTGGTAATGCCTTCGCCGGCAGTTCTACAGTCATTGATCACTTAGCTAAAAGTGAGACTAAAACCGTGGTCTTTACTTGGCCGAGCCCTTTCGCGGCCTTACCCGCTTCTATTGATGTTTACCCGCGGGTTAATCTTTTTTCTTTACCTCAATAAATTACTGTGCCGCCACTCCGGAAAATTTTTTCTACCGACTGGCCGCTACTTGCAGCGGTTACCCCTCTGCTTCTAGCGGGTCTTTTAACTATGAACTCGTTTATCACCGAGAGTCGCTTTTTTAGTCGGCAGATTGTTTGGATCATTATTAGTTTGCTTGTATTTTTTATTGCCGGGGTTATTGATTGGCGTTTCCTGCGTAAGAGTTTGGTGGTAACAGTAGTATTTATTGTTTGGTTATTAGTTTTATTAGGTCTCTTTGTGGTAGGTCATATTGCTCACGGGGCGCAGAGTTGGTTCTCTTTAGGTGGAGTTTCCTTCCAGCCGGCGGACTTAATGAAAATCGTTTTAATTATGGTCTTGGCAAAATATTTTTCTCGGCGGCATATTGAGATCGCTCACTTCCGCCATTTAGTTGTTTCTGGTCTCTATGCTTTTATTCCCTTCGTCTTTATTTTACTCCAGCCCGATTTTGGCTCGGCCATCGTTATTTTTTCTATTTGGCTAGGATTAGTCTTGGTGGCGGGAGTCTCGCCGCGGCATCTTTTCCTTGTTTTTATCGTTATGATAGTATCATTTTTAATCGCGTGGTTTTTCCTTTTTGCTCCGTATCAGAAGGATAGAATTTTAAACTTCATTCACCCTTTAGCCGATATTCGCGGCACGGGTTACAATGCCTTCCAATCCACTATTGCTGTGGGCTCAGGCCAAGTTTTAGGCAAGGGCTTGGGTTATGGCACCCAGTCGCGTCTCGCCTTCTTGCCCGAGTATCAAACGGATTTTATCTTTGCCGCTTTTGCCGAGGAATGGGGGTTAATTGGCGTGTTGATCGTCTTCTTCCTCTTTGGGGTGATCATTTGGCGTTTACTCAAGGCGGCCACTTTGGCCGCGACTAACTTTGAGAGTCTTTTTACCATTGGTGTAGCAATTATGATTATGATCAACTTTCTCATCCACGTGGGGATGAATTCCGGCCTCTTGCCGGTGACTGGTTTACCCCTGCCCTTTATGAGTTATGGTGGTTCCCACCTCCTGACCGAATTCTTGGCTTTGGGTATGGCGATGGGCATGCGCCGTTACTCTTTAAGCTACCACCGCGACGATGTCAAAAACGAGTTCATCGGCCCGCAGTAGAGGTTGACAAAAATTGTAAGTCATGTATGATAGATGGCAGAAAGGGAGGTGGTCTTTATGCGTAAATCAAAATACATCGTTAGATCAGAGGTAGTGACACCAGAAATAAAAAAAGAGGCCTATGAGGGGCCAAACGGTCTCCCTATTTGTAATTGGTGCCATGAGGATCTTTGTCTTGGACAAGAAGTTGTTGTTGTAAGACGAAGTGCCACAAATCGAATTTCGGTCATGTTTTGTTCGGGTGAACATCACCGTCAGTATTTTACTGATAAGGTTGTTCAAATTAGGAAGGACCAACGGGAGTATCGGATTCAACGAGAATCCCAGGCAGAATCCCAGGCTAAGACTGGTTAATTACCCGCCGAGGGACAACGAACTTGTTTCGTTTGTCACGAGGCGGGTTTGTTGTTTTTCTGTAATAAATTAAAGGGTTTGACGGGTATGATATAATGTTAATAGGTAAGAGATTTTGTTATTAGTTTAACTATATAAAATATGGACGAAAATATGGGGAAGAAGTGCGCCAAGTGCGGTATGGATTTAACCGATGCCACCAAGTGCACCTGTAATCCAGAGACCACCTGCATTCATTGTTGCAGTTGTGCTGCCGATTGCTCTTGCGGTTGCAAGGCCAAAGCGGGAGCCACCGCTTAAGGTTGATGGTATAGGTTAAAAGTTTGCTCGAGCATTTTGCTTTCAGAAAATTCAGCGGTAATTTTCTGCTTCAAGGTTTGGCCTAAGTGTGAGGCCAAACCTTTGTTGGTTAGGAGGTCTTCTACGGCTTCCGTGAGGGCATCCGGATTTTCTGGCGGGACTAAAATTCCCGAGACATTATTTTCAATAATCTCAGGGATACCGCCCACATTACTCGCGATTACTGGCAAGCCCGTGAGGCCGGCTTCCAGCAAGACATATGGCAAGGCCTCGGTTCGTGAGGGGAGAATGAACAGATCGAAGGCTGGCAAATATTTGGCCGCTTCAGTTACTCGGCCAACTAATTTTACATTGTTAGTTAGTTGATATTTAGCAATTAAATGAGCCAGATAATCACGTTGTTCGCCTTCACCAATAATAATTAAATTAAGTCCGCCAATTTTGGTAAGGACGTGTTTAAAAGCGAGCAGTAAAATATCTAAGCCTTTATTCTGATGAAGTTCAGCAATTGTTCCCAGCCAAATAGTGTCCATCTCTTCCGGCGCTAATTTTTGTTGGGCTTCAAGTTTAGATAAAAAAGTGATTGGTGTCAGACCGTTATGAATCGTGATGATTTTATTTTTTGTACCCGGGATACTAGAAAACTGCTGTGCATTTTTAACCGAAACGGTTATGACTTTATGACAAAGAATGATAGTTACCCAATGACTAATAAATATCAAGATTTTACTAACAAAAAATCGCTTTTCATTGAAGGCCCAGCCGTGGCCGGTGAAAATTATTTTTGGCACGCCCGCAATCCGGCCGGCCAGTGCCCCGAGCCCACCAATCTTAGAACTGTTTAAGTGAATGACATTAGGTTTTTCCCGTTTAAATAATTTAATTAAATCAAAGAAAGTTAAAATATCGGCCCAGATTTTAATATCCCGGCCGAGGCGCAGGAGGGGGATAACTCGAATCCCATTTACCACTAATTTTTCTCCCAATTCTTGCCCCTCGCCCATGGCTACCGCGACCTCAAAGTTTCGCCGCTTGGCTTCT
>JAHFNY010000023.1 GCA_023267075.1 Candidatus Vogelbacteria bacterium | reverse complement strand
ATTAAGCCCCATTAAACCGGTAATAGTGAGGGGTAAAGCTTTAAGTAAGTGAACAATCTGTTTGCGCTCCTCTTTAGTTATTACATTTACTTTCTTCAGTAAATCTATTTTTTCTGCCAGTAAAATGCTGACCCCCTTCTGCATTCCTTCCGGAACTAAATCTTTAATCACATTCTTCAAACTTTTATTTTTATTAGCGTCAAAAACGGCAATCACCTGCTTCTCCAGCGCGCCTAAATCAGTCTGAGGGTAAAGATCAATCGTCGCAGTCACCGCCCCGCGTACAATAAATCTTGGACCTTGTGAGCGCTGTTTAAAATGAGCGGGCCCGAAAGGCCGAAATGAGTAAACAGCAACTTACAGTTTTCAGCAAAAGCTTTTTTACCATCCAGATAAAAAGTAATTTTCATTGGCGAGAGTGAGGTCCCGGCCAAGGATTTACTCCACGCCGCCTTCACCGCGAGGGGGACAATAGAGGCGGTGGGCTTCTTTACCGTATGACTTAGGTCGGCCAACCACTTAAAGCCGTCACCACTTGAGCCAGTCTCGGGATGAGACACACTGCCAGTGGCAAAGATGTAATTAGTGGCCGAATAAATTTCTGTCCCGAGAGAAGTGGCGAGCCCGGTTATCCCTTCCTTATTACTATACACTTTAGTCACCGCCGCGCCGGTTTTAACGGTCACTCCACCGGCGCGGACGTACTTTTCTAAAATAGCCAAGACATCACTCGCCTTCTCCGTTTTAGGGAAAGCGCGTTTACCAGCTTGAACGACAAGAGGAAGGCCACGGGAGTCAAAAAAAGTAAAAGTGTCTTTAACCCCAAATTGAGCAAATAAAGAATATAAAAATTGCTCGGCCGGGCCGTAAGCTTTAAGTAAAACTCGTTCGTCCAACTCGGCATTGGTGATATTACAGCGCCCGCCGCCAGTAATCTTAAGCTTCTCCCCCAACTTTTTATTCTTCTCCAGCAAAAGCACTTTTAATCCGCGCTCCGCCGCTCGCCCGGCGGCCATCAAACCGGAGGCCCCACCACCGACAACAATAACGTCAAATTTCATTTTCTAAGGATAACACAAGATAATAACAACCCTTATTAGTTTTACCGATGCGGACAACCGGCCCAGCAACACGGCCGGCGCATGCCACCCTTCATCTTGGAGAGAGCCTTCTCAATCCGGATTTTCCTCGTCTCCACCTTTTTACCTGAAGTGACCCAACAGATCCACTCACTGCGCGCGAGCAGGGTAATATCTTCCCACACCGCCCGTACTTTGGGGTTAGCAGTGATGGCCTGTTTTAAATCTGCGGGGATTTTATGCAACATCTTATGATAATAAAAATTGGGCGAGGAGACCCACCACCACGCCAATCCCCAAGAGACCACCGATTAAACTCACGCGCTTGATGGTATTTACTTTTCTAATATGAAGAATATAGGCAATGATGAGCAAGAGCAAAAAGTAGGAGGTGCTCATAAAGTACCAGTCAAAGACTTGGAGCCCAGCGCGGAGAGAGGGTGAATAGGCTGGATTATTGAGCACATGTTGTTGGAGCCAAAAGTGAATAGCATCAGTCGGATCCGGCGAGAGCTCACCGAGGAAACAGCCCAACAAGAAGATCCCCACCGAGGTCCGCAGAAACCGCTCCTCGGAAGGGAACCACTTCTCTAACTGTTTAAGATTCATAGACCTATTATATACAATCTCTAGTATAATTGAAAAAAAGAGGAAAATATGGCATCTTTAAGCCATTGTTTTAAGTATTGCCGGATCGTCTAATGGTAGGACATGGGCCTTTGAAGCCCAGTATCTTGGTTCGAGTCCAAGTCCGGCAGTTATGAGCTCATTTAAGAAAACAGGGACCATAGACGACTTTCAGAAATTTATTCTTAATACCTATTCCTTGCCGGATGATCGGCTTTATTCTATTTGGGATTTATTGGCCCAACAACAACGCTTTACTATGCGAGCCCTCAAAGGCATAAGAAAAGACGATATAAAAAAGCTTAGATTAAATCTCCTTATTTCCCTATCCTGGTTAATGGCAATAGGTAATCGTCTCCATATAAATATTGAAGATGAAGTCTGGACTCGTTTCCCCAGGCTCTGTTCATATTGTGGGAAGATGCCTTGCATTTGCAAGGCTATTAAGCAGACTAAACGGTCAAAAATCAGAATTAATAATACCCTCCGACCACACAGTCTATCAGCCTTCCAAAAAATGTTTAATGAGATTTATCCCGCTACTGGCCGGACTTTAGCAGAAGCCGGCGTTCACTTAGCTGAAGAGATGGGTGAAGTAAGTGAAAGTATCCACAATTATCTTGGCCAACACTTACAGAAACAATTTAATGAAGTGAGATTAGAGATAGCTGACTTTGTTTCTTGTATCTTGGGCGTAGCTAATTCAGCTAATATTGATATTGCTAAAGAATTATCGATAATGTACATAGATAATTGTCACGTTTGCCATAAAGCACCATGCGTTTGTAGTTTTTCTGAAGTAACATATCTAAAGAGTTAATTTTCTAAAAAATAAATATAAAAAAACGGCTGCCGATTATGTCTCATGAAGCACCGGAGACAAATCAGCAGACCGTTGGGGCCGCAGCCCATGTGTATGGGAGAGTAGTAAGGGGTGGGGCCGCCGGTCTCTTGGCATCGTACAGTCCTCTGTATGGGGTTGGGTGGGATGAGACTGTACGGGGAAGCCTGAGAAGACTGAGACCGGCGGCACCGGTGAAGGCGAATGTACTGTTGCTCACTCTACTTTATCACTTCCTAAGATTTTAATCAAGGAGAGTTCCAGTGGCAGTTCTGGCACGGCCGCCCGGCCAATAGTCTGATAGGTATCTAAAAGCTCGCGGAGTACCGCCGGAAAACGCTTGGCACCCGGCTTTAATTTAACCTCCTCAATAAACTGCCACCCTTCCTCCCCCACTTCCGTTTTAAGTTCACTGGCAAGCGCCGGAGCAAAGAGCGCGAGCATTACTAGGCGAATTTCTTCCATCAACATTTTTAATAAAACTTTCTGCTCTACATTGGCCAGTGTGGCGGCACGCGCACTCTTGAGGGCTTGATCTAAATTATTATCAGCCATGGCTAAAATAATTTCTCGCATCAACTCTTGCCGCGGCGCGCCGGTAATTATTGCCACCTCCTCGGCACTAATCTTTTTATCTTTAGACGCATTCAACACTTTCTGGAGAATGCCAATAGTGTCGCGGAAGGAGCCCTCACCCAAGAGGGCGATCAATCGCGCCGCTTCAGTGGGTAAAGTGTAACCCTCTTTTTTACTAATCGTCGCTACGGTCTTGGCCAGTGTCTCTACGCTTGGCTTTTTAAACGTGTGGACCTCACAACGGGAGAGGACGGTCTCGGGCACTTTATGAGCATCGGTGGTAGCGAGGATAAACACCACATGGGCTGGTGGTTCTTCCAACGTTTTAAGTAAAGCATTAAAGGCGCTCTTGGAGAGCATATGAATCTCGTCAATAATATAGACCTTCACCGGGCCGGAGAAGGGTAGCGTCCGCACCCCTTCTTGGAGCTCGCGCACATCATCCACGCCGGTGTTGGAGGCAGCATCCAGTTCTACCAAGTCCTCCGGCGAGCAACCGAGAGCCCGCGCGAGAATACGGGCGACGCTCGTTTTACCCGTCCCGCGCGAGCCGGTAAAAAGATAAGCGTGAGTAGTTTGGTGAGCGGCCAAGGCTCCTTCCAAGGCCTGGACAATCGGCTCTTGGCCAATCACCTCACTAAACTTACTCGGCCGATATTTACGATACAGTGCTTCTGGCATAACCCCGATTATAGCAGTGATGAGAGGATTTGTTCCACCTCACTAGCATTACTAGTCTCCATTAATTTGGCGGTAAGGTCTTTATGATTGGGAATGCCTTCCAGATAAGATTTAAAATGCTTCTTCATCACGGCGAAGTGTTTGGTCGGTAAAATTTGTTCAAACAATTTAGTATGTTCTAACAGCACTTTTAATCTCTCTTCAGCCGTAGGAACGTGGCCAGAAAATAACCACGGATTGCCAAAGATCGCTCGCCCCAACATTACCCCGTCGCAACCGTACTTAGCGCATTTTTCTCTCGCCTCTTGCACACTCTTCACATCGCCATTACCCAGAATTAAGACGCCGCTCCCCCGCGCTTGGGCAACGATTGCTGGCATGAGCTCCCACTGAGCGGGGACTTTACTCATCTCTTCCCTCGTCCGGAGGTGGAAGGTGATCGCCGCCGGTTTGGCGGCGAGTAAAGTATCTAACCACGGTTTAAGCTCATCCCTACTTTTATAACCAATTCTCGTTTTAACCGAGATGGGTAAATGTGGCGCGCCCTCTTTGGCCGCTTGAATCAGTTCTAATGCGAGCGCCTGATTCTTAATCACCGCGGCGCCGCAACGCTGCTTCTCAATCGTTTTATCAGGACAGCCAAAATTAATGTCAATACCGTCAAACCCTAATGAAGCGCACAATTCCGCCGCCTCGCGCATTTTCTCCGGCCGCGCGGTAAAGAGCTGGGCGACGATTGGCCGCTCACTTTCAGTAAAGCCGAGATGTTGCGCCATCAACTTCTCGCGCGCGGCCGGGTGGCACAAACCATCAGCCGAGGTAAACTCGGTAAACATTACGTCGGGTTTACCATACTTAGCGATTATTTGCCGAAAAGCGGCATCCGTCACGTCATAGAGCGGCGCGAGCGCCATAATCGCCTCGCCTGTAGGCTTACGGCCGAAGGGTCTATTTAATTTCCCCCAAAAGCCTAAATTATTCATGATTTGACATAGTAGCATTAATTTGTTAAAAGTAGAACAGAAGGAGAACTTTACAATGAGCTACAGAAGATTCTCGACTAAGAATATCTTTGCCGTAAAAGCTGAGGGTCTCACCTTAGTTGAATTTCAAGTTATTATAGACAGAAGAGATGACGCTAACGGTTTTATATCCTTTGAGATCTGGCCAAATGGCCAAAATAAGAGCAAGGTCCAAATGAGTTATTACCCACGCCTAGGAAAATTCTCTTCCCCAGATGGTACTAACCTGATTGAATGGACAAAAAGCTGGTGTAACAATATCCAATTAGTGATCCATATCTTGACTCAATTAGCTCTCTTCTTTCATTCCAAGAATAATCAGGGGCAGACTATAGTCAAAGGAGGGTCTAGTAATGGAACGACCAAACACTACTCGTAATTGGATTTTTTCTCCTGAAGAAGATCTTCTAGAGGAAATTATAGACTTCAATACTATCGCCGGGATAGAGAGAGTTGGTAATTTCTTCTATTGTCCGACGAACGGTCTCGTTATCGCCCAAACAGAGTTGGTGAACGATTTGGTGTATACCCACTGCTTCTTTGATACCGGCTACGCCAATCCTCGCGTCACTGTTTTGACTCTGTGGTTTAATGACGATGAAAGAGAGACCGATTTCTCCTTCACTATCAGATCACTAAATCAGCGTGGTTGCTGGTCCAAATCAAATGTGGTGTTAACCGACAAACAGTACCAATTAGCAGTTTGTACCGCTGGAATTATTGCTGACTGGTTAGATAATGAGGATGTGGCTTCTTTAGTAACAGCCGAAACGGTGATCGTGCGGTTCTCTCCAAATTAATATCACATATACCCGTTCGTCTCCACTGAGGCGAACGGGTTTTCTTTTTTATTTATTCCCTGGTAAGTCTATGGCCGTGCCGTAGAAGACATAGCGCTTGAGATAATTCACAATTTTCTGGAGATCACCCTTGCGATCATTGCTCTGGAGCAGAGCCACGACAATAGAACGACTCTCCCCACCCACAAATGGCACCGAGAAAATGGCTACTTGCGTTTGCTTGGCCT
>JAHFNY010000013.1:7393-25004 GCA_023267075.1 Candidatus Vogelbacteria bacterium | reverse complement strand
ACAAATGAACACAAAAATGCCTATGATGCCGTAATCTATATTTTCCAGAAAACCAATCTCTGTCCTGATTGTTGCGGTGAAGGACATGTTCCACCCAAGCAATATGATCCAAGCAATCCACCAAAAGATGGTGAGATCGATTTCTTTGAACCAAAGCCACCATGTAGCACTTGTAATGGCACTGGCTGGGCAAAATATTAGAAATCACCAGTTTCCCCCGCACGAGACTAATGTCTCGTGCGGGCTTTTTATTTATTTTTCCGGGCGATGACTTTTTTTACGGCGGTCATGATGTGGCTCACCCCAAGACCATAATGTTCAATCAATTCATGCGGATCACCAGATTGGCCAAAGTGGTCGCGGACAGCAATAAATTCCATTGGCACTGGCAAGTTCTCGGCCAACACCTCCGCCACCGCACTCCCCATCCCCCCGGCTGCTTGATGTTCCTCGGCTGTCACTACCGCCCCGGCCTTGCGCGCTTCTTCAATAATTGTGTTCACATCAAGTGGTTTAATGGTATGAAGATTAACCACTGTCACTTGAATATTCTCGGCCGCTAATTTTTTAGCCGCCAGTAAAGCATTGTAAACTAACGTGCCGCAGGCAAAAATTACTACCTCGGGCGAGATTGAGAGCCATAAGATATTAGCCTTGCCAATTACAAACGGTGAGAGTTCAGTCGTTACAATCGGCGTTTTTTCCCGAGCTAAACGCAAGTACGTGGGCGCAGGAGTTTGAGCCAGGGCCAGCGTCGCCTTCTTCGCCTCCAGGGCATCGCAGGGCACAATCACGTCCATTCGCGGCAAGACGCGGGTAAGGGCAATATCTTCTAGCGCTTGATGAGAGCCGCCATCTGGCCCCACCGAGACACCGGCATGCGAGCCGGCAATCTTCACCGGCTGATTGTTATAACAAATAGTGGTTCTAATTTGTTCCCAATTCCGCCCTGGTGAGAAAACGGCGTAAGAAGAAATGAAGGGGATCTTACCCATCGCCGCCATACCACTCGCGACACTCGCTAAATTCTGCTCGGCCACCCCCAGCTCTACAAAGCGCTCGGGGAATTTGTTTTTAAACAAATGCATTTGCGTCGACTCAGTGAGGTCGGCGCATAGACCAACGATTTTCTCATTCTGTTCTCCAGCCGCGAGCAAGCCCTCGCCAAAGCCCTTGCGAATGGGCACTTGCTCCACCGTTAATTCAAACAGTTTCGGATTTAATTTTTGCCGCGGATTAGGATTACTCATGTTCAGATTTTATTTTACCGGCTAAAGTCCGTAGCTCGCGCAAGGCCATGGCCCCCTCCTCTTTATTGGGCGGTTTACCATGCCACTCAAACTTGCGTTCAAACTCGGCCACGCCTTTACCGGGAATGGTATGCGCAATAATCACGCTGGTTTGATTAAATACGGCTTTAGCTTCATTAATCGCGTTATTAACTTGCTCAAAGTTGTGTCCGTCCACTTCTTGAACGTGCCAATTAAACGCCCGAAATTTATCGGCCAGTGGCTCGAGTGGTAAAACATCTTCAGTAAAGCCATCAATTTGAATATTGTTGCGATCGATAATCGCGATGAGATTATGAAATTTCTCTCGTCCAGCGAGAAGCACTGCCTCCCAAGTATTGCCGGCATCCAACTCACCATCGCTCATCAAGCAATAAATAAACCTGTTGGACGATTGACCACTGTCCAAGCGCTCGGCGAGGGCCATCCCCACTGCTTGGGATAAGCCCGAACCAAGCGGACCAGAACTAGTTTCTAAAACTGGTAGAAAATCCCGATGTGGATGACCTTGCAAGCGCGAGCCTAATTTACGCAAAGTTAATAATTCTTCTGGAGGGAAGTAGCCAGCGTGGGCAAGCGTGGCATAGAGCACGGGGCAAATGTGGCCATTGGAGAGGACGAGGCGGTCGCGCTCGGGCCAAGCCGGATTCTTAGGATCATGCTTAAGGGTGTGGAAGTAAAGTAAAGCTAAAATATCGGCCATACCCAAGGGCCCGGCGGTATGGCCAGAACCAGCCGCAAGCAACATCTTAATAATAGACTGGCGAATGTCATTAGCCTTGCGGGCGAGAAAATCAATTTTATCTTCAGTCAGCATCATGAATTTAAATTATGGAAAGCTTGCGCTGGATCAGGATTAGACCAAATGGCTGAACCCACAATAAACTCACTGGCCCCGGCGGCACTCGCGAGCGGGATAGTCTCTTTATTTAAACCCCCATCCACACTAATTACTAAATCAGGCTTCTGCTCGTGCAGCGCTTTAATCTTGGATAAAACCATTTCATTAAATGTTTCCCCTTGATGACCAATCGTCGCAATACTCATTAGATGAACAAATTTGAGCCGACTTAAATATGGAGAGAGAACTTCTACTGGTGTCTCCAATTTAAGGGCTAAGCCAAGCATGGCCGGATGACCGTTGAAACTTTCTACTACTTCCTCCAAGTCATTGGCCACCGCCTCAGCGTGGATAATAATCCGATCAGCGACCTTCTTCCACAAGGCAATGGTCTGTTGCGGTTCTTCCGTCATCAAATGCACCTGGATTTTAATTTTCCCCTCAATTGTTTCTAAATCGTCCGGCTCTTGCCAAGTGATCTCGGGCGCAAAGTGACCATCCGCCACGTCTAAATGGACCCAAGGAGAGAAGGTCTCAGCCACTGCTACCTTGCGCTCTAATTCGTCTAGATTATAAGGAACGATTGCCGGAATAATCATTTAAAATTTTAGAAAATTAAAACTGAGGTAGACTAGTATCAGCAGTATCAATTTTATTTAAACGACGGACGTGGCGCGCCTCAGCCGGGAAGTCGGTCACCAACCACTCCCGGATTAATTCTTTAATTTCCACCCCACCAACTAAACGCGCGCCAATCGATAAAATGTTGGCATTATTGTGAACGCGAGACAGATTGATAATCTCGGTTGGACCGCCATAATAAACTACCGCCCGGATACCTGGCAGACGATTGGCCACAATGGCCTCCCCCTCGCCCGAGCCACCAAAGAAAATCCCTCGACTCTCGGGCTCACCGGCTACTCGCCGCGCCACCAGGCGAACAAAGTCCGGATAATCATCGGCTGGATCAAGATTGAAGGCGCCTTGATCTTCTACCACATAACCCAAACCGCGGAGAAAAGATTTTACTTCATCCTTCAATTTGAACCCAGCATGATCAGCGCCTAAATAAATCGTCATATAAATTAACTTCCCTGCCCGGTTTTAATCACATGCTCGACCAAAGTGTGAGTGTACCCTAGTTCATTGTCATACCACGCGAGAACTTTTACTAAATTGCCGTCAACCACGCGCGTTAAATCAAGCTGGGCGAGCGACGCCACCGTACTGCCGACAATGTCGCTAGAAACCAGCGGCTCGTTAGTGACAGCGAAAATATTTTGCCACCGCGGTAAAGCCGCGGCAGCAGTTAAAATTTTATTAACCTCTTCCACATTGGTCCGACGCTTAGCGATGAAGGTAACATCGACAATGGAGCCGGTTAAAACGGGCACCCGCAAAGCGAGACCATCAAACTTGCCCACCAAAGCCGGAATAGCTTTAGTCACGGCAATGGCCGCGCCGGTGCTCGCGGGGATAATGTTAGCCGCGGCCGCTCGGCCGCGGCGGAAGTCTTTAGTGTCCGGAGAATCAACTAATTTTTGCGAAGCGGTATAACCGTGGACGGTATTTAAAACTGCCTTCTCAATGCCAATACTGTCGCTCAAAATTTGAATCAGTGGCGAAGCCGAGTTGGTGGTACAAGAAGCATTAGAAGTAATTTGACAAGTGGCCAGTTTGTCATCATTCACTCCCATTAAAATAGTCCCGCCCGGGATACCGGCTGGTGGCTCATCTTTAGCCGGCGCACTTATAACTACTTTAGGCGCGCCGGCCACCAAATGGGCTTTGGCCTTGTCGTAAGAATTAAAAACGCCCGTCGCCTCCACCACCACGTCAATTTGATTAGCCCGCCAGGGTAATTGGGTGGGCTCCTTCTCTTGGGAAAAAGCAATGACTTTACCGCCGACAATTAACTTGCCCGGCGCCGTGGTAATTTCTTTAGCAAAGCGGCCGTAGGCCGAGTCGTATTTAAGTAAGTAAGCGAGATTATTTAAATCGCCCAAATCATTGACGGCCACTACTTCCAACTCCGGCCTGTCACTCGCCAACTTTAAAAACGCCCGCCCAATCCGGCCTAAACCATTAATCGCCACCCGCACCGTTTTCATTACTTACATTATAGCAGGATTTATTTCTTTTTTTAGCAATTCAACCAAGATACCGGGATTGGCCGAGCCTTTGCTTAACTTCATTCCTTGGCCGACGAGGAATTGAAGCACTTTCTCATTGCCCGCTTTCAGATCGGCCACTTGGGCGGCATTTTCGGCTATCACTTGCTCCACAATTTTTAAGAGTTCCCACTCATCACTTTTCTGGAACAAGCCTTTTTCTTCAGCAATTTTTCTTGGATCTCCACCTTCAGACGTGGCCGTCGCTAAAATGTCCTTGGCCCCGCGAGAAGAAATTTCTCCGGCACTTACCATCTTCACCAACTCAGCCATAGCCGCGCCAGTGGGCCAGACTTTCACTCCGTCATTTTTTACCAAGCCGAGTAAATCAGAGGTTAAGTAATTAGCTAAAAGTTGAACTGACTTTTTATCCTCGCCCAACACTTTCACCGCCTCTTCAAACAAGCTGGCAAAACGCGGATCGGAGACAAAGATCTCGGTATCAGTAACTTTAATCCCATAATCCCGCTCATACCGCCCCCGCTTGGCACTGGGCAACTCGGGCAAAGTTTCATTCAAATTTTTAAATTCGGCAATTTCACTCAACCACAATTTAGGAATATCCGGATCGGGGAAATAGCGATAGTCGTGGGAGGACTCCTTCTGCCGCTGGCTGAAAGTAATTTCTTTCCCCTCATTCCACCCCCGCGTCTCTTGCACAATCTTTTCACCCTTATCTAATAATTCAATTTGTCTTTTTATTTCAAATTCAATCGCTCTTTCTACCGCGCGAAAAGAATTAAGATTTTTCACTTCCACTTTGGTTCCAAATGGTTCTCCAACAGGCGCCACCGAAATATTGGCCTCCACTCGCATCTCCCCTTTCTCCATATTCGCCTCCGAGACATTTAAATACAGTGGCGAGAGCAAGAGTTGGAGCTCTTTGGCAAAGTCGCCGGACTGCTTAGCGCTATGGATCACCGGCTCGGTGACCAGCTCCATAAGCGGTACACCCGAACGATTAAAATCCACCAAACTCTCGCCGGTTTTATCGTCGTGAATAGACCGCGCGGTATCTTCTTCTATATGAATGCGGGTTAATTCTACTCCGGCTAACTTACCACCAGAAACAAGCGGATATTTATATTGACTTAGCTGATAACCCTTGGGGATATCGGGGTAAAAATAATTCTTCCGATCAAACTCGGTATAATCGGCAAGTGTCCCACCTACGGCCAGGCCCACGCGTAAAACGTGTTCCACCGCCTTTTTATTAGGCACGGGCAAGGTCCCCGGATGGGCGAGGCACACCGGGCAAATGTTCACATTAGGTCTTTTCTCATCGGGGTCGTTCTTGGAGTGGCAGAACATCTTGGTGGCCGTCTTAAGCTCCACATGCACTTCTAGGCCGATGGTTGGTTGATACTTATTGTCCATAATGACACGCTAATACTAGCTTAAAAACAATTTTTAGACAAAAAAAATCGCCCCGAGCTTGTCGTAGGGCGATTTTCTTCAAACGGTTAAAATTATTCTTGCGAGATAACGCGGAAGAAGTAAGTGGTGTTGGCCGTAAGACTAGACACCGTTACCGCGTGATCAATTACCTTAGTCTCGGTATCGGAAGTGGCGGTAGACGAGGCATAACCATAATTCGGCGCCGTTTGACCAGAGATATTGGCGTGAGAAGTGGTATCAAAGATTACCCGACTATCAGCCACGCGATTGGTCGTCCAATGAATAATGGCACTCGTTTGGGTAATGTCAGTGATGTGAATATTGGAGATGGTGAGAGGGTCGGTATTATTACCACCACCATTACCATTTAGACCAACTTTAACTGTAATACTAGCATTGGCAGTAGCACCATTAAAGTCAGTTACCGTGACGGAAACAGTTTTAGTCCCGGTAGCAGTGTAAGTCTTGGAATAAGAAACACCAGCGGCATTAGAACCATCGCCAAAGTCCCAAGCATAAGTATAAGGAGCAGTACCGCCAGTAGCACTAGCCGTGAAGGTAGTTGGAGTACCGGTCGCAATATCAGCATTATTAGCTGGAGCAGTAATCGCAGCACTTAAAGCTGTGGCCGCAGGATTAACTGTTAAATTAATGGAAGTAGCGGCATAAGCACCGTTAAAATCGGTAACCGTAAGCGTAACCGTTTTAGTCCCAACCGTAGAGTAGGACTTACCGCTATAATTTGGACCAGCGGCACCAGTAGTATCACCAAAATCCCAAACATAAGAATAAGGGGCTTCCCCACCAGTAGCCGAACCACTGAAAGTAAGTGCCTGACCAACAGTCACCGTTGAACCATCGGCTGGGGCAGTAATTGAAGGCACTACTGTGGCCGTAGCCAAAGCGGTAGCGGGCACTAAAAGGCTTGATCCTAAGAGAACCGCCGTTACCCCAATCGCTAAAATACCTTTAAATTGCTTCATAAATTGATTAGTTAATTAAAATTTCTAAACGCTTACTCCCATTCCTACCATACTGATATAAAAAAAGCAACCCCTCCGTGTCTCACGACATTGAGGGGCTGTACTACAGAAAAAAGAGCTAGTTGACGACGGTTATGGGAATCGTCGTTGAATCCGTGCCTGGTCCGACAAAATTTCCATCCGAATCGGTAACTCGGACATTGATCTCCCCAAACTGACAGACGAACGCAGGATAGTAATCACAAGATACTTCACCCGCGGCGTTGGAGTAGAGATCAACTGGTGGTCGGACGGGGCTTTGAGTATCGGGGAAGGTGATGTGGATATGATAACCATACCCAGACCCTCCGCCGAATGACACTTTCACTTTGGTTTTCTGGCCAACGTGAAGTTGAGCCCAATCACCTGGTTCTTCAATTTGAGCCCAAAGTGGTTCCGGACCAGTTGAGACAACCAGGTCCACGGCCGTATCAACTACTACCGTTGTTCCGGCCGCCGGAGTCTGATGGATAACTTCGTCAGCTGGAGCCTGATTACTCTCATAAGTGACCGTTCCCACCTGCAGGCCAGCATCATTCAAGATGCTACCGGCGTCGTCGAGCGTCTCACCGACAACATTCGGAACGTCCGTCGTCTCTTGGCAATCCATACAATCGTAACTGTACGGATCCGTCCAATGCTCAATCTCCCATTTGTTGGTCAGACCGTCGCAGTCGAAGTCGAAATCAATGTGCCGCGCAACCAATTGATGTTCATTATCCGATCCATAGGAAGCGTTGTATTCCACTTCCCAATCAATCGAACACAAATCATGGGAATTGATCAGCAACTCCATCCATTGTGGGCCAGTCGGTGCACTTTTCCCTTGAACCAAACTGACCAAGTCGCAGAAGAAGCCCGCACCTGGTCCAATGAACCAGGTGATTGCCCCGCAAGGAAGGAAACGATAATCGTGAGTAACTTGGGTGTTAGCAAGCACTATATTGCTGATTACTACCCCCGTCGTCGCGTCGTGGAAAATGGCCACACCATTCACGTATTCCACAACGAACTGGATCACGATTGGATTACCAACCTCCGGGTTATCATCCGTCCCGACGATTGGTAGATACGTCACTTTCCCGCGAGTAATTTGGATAGTAGCTTGGTGTCCATTTGAAGTCACAGCTTTTGGTACTACCCAATAACTGCTATTCGGACATGTTTGTCCCTTGACCAAGAAGCGGCTAAAAGGTTGCTCGGCAAGCTGGACCGGTTCTTCGCTCATGTCGAAGTCAACCGAGCCCCAAACCTCGCTTTTATCCAAGAAAGTTATTCCTGGCGGCGGCGGCGGGGGTGGGGTTCCACCGCCTCCGGACGGACAACCGGTGAAAAACACCACGGCCATCAATGGGATGACCAACAAAATCAACGGACACAGATTTTTCATCTCACGTCTCCTTTTCTTCTTGTTTTCTTTGATCCAGTTTTCTCTAGACTCTATATTTCAAGCGCTTTACCACCATGGCAAAGCGTTACAACGTTCCTTTCTGCCCCTATCCCTAGCACAGTTTATAATTTATGGCAAGTACCTAATCTCTTCTTCAAGCCGGAGGCCAAACTTGCTTATTACAAGACCTTTAAGCTTTTGGGCCAATTGCTTTACCTCCTGATATTTCCCCTTCCCGGTATTGATAATTAAATTGCCGTGATAATCGGCCACTTTCACTCCCCCACTCTTTAAACCGCGAGCGCCCACCACCTCTAGCAAGTAACCAGCCGGAATTTTACCATGAGTGATTTTAGTCGGATCAATTTTCTTTAACACCGCTTTAGATACATCTTGAGCTAGAATGTTTTTGAAAAAGCTCCCAGGACACTTGAGCTGGGGCGGATACTTCTTCTCGCGCAGTTTAATAATTTCCCGCGCCTTTTTACTTAAAACTTTCTTCTCTCCCCGCTCAAGTTTAAAGGTGGCAGCCAACACTAAATAATCTTTATGTTTAAAAATGCTGTCGCGATATTTAAATTGCCCCGCGCTTTTATTAATTACCCTTACCCTCTTCCCATCCCACATCACAATAGCAATTAACTTATCACTAATCCCCTGACCATAAGCGCCAGCATTGCCCACAATCGCACCCCCCACCGTCCCCGGGATACCAGACAAGCTTTCTAATCCCGCCAAATTATGTTTAATCGCTAAATTAATTAAATCAGCCAAAATCACTCCCGCCTCGCAGAAAATAGTTGACCCAGTAATAGTCAGATTTTTATTCAACTCACCTGCCACCGCATATTTAATGACCGCACCGGCAAACGGCGCGTCTTGCCAGACCACATTAGAACCGCCAGCGATTAGGCGATAAGGAATTTTGTCTTGCTCACATTTAATTACTGCCGCCACCAATTCTTCTGGTGTGGTCACTCGCACCACCAAGCGGCACTCGCCACCTACGCCGAAGGTGGTCAATTCTCCCACTCGCATCTCAGTAGAGTAATTGGAAGGCAACGATAACGAGCATCACCGTCACCAAAGCAGCAATAATAAATAATTCTTTCAATTTATCCACTCTAAAATTATATCACGCACTAGGCGGTTGGTTATCCTCAAACCATGAGGGATCATCCTCAGCAACATCATTATCTGATTCACTCTCAACCGCTCCATCTTCCAAAGAAGCGATCAATGCTTGGTGACGCTCTCGCTCATCCCACCAGCCATAAGTCAAAAGCAAAATAATCAAAAGAAGCAGGAGGGGTAAAATTAAACACCAATTGGTTTTAAAGAAATCGAGCGCCCCTAAAGCCGCCAAGACTAAACGGTTAGGAGTAGTTGTCGCCACCGTCACTGGCGTGGTGGTAGCCGTAGTAGTAGCGATAACACTTGGCTCACCCAAGTTGCCCCCAGCTACATGAGGATAAAAATTGCGCAGATCAAAGTTATTGGCCGTACCCCGGGCGCAATAAATCTGATTAATCGCATAAGTAGTCGTAATAAAAACATAACCGGTTGGGTCATCTATAGCCAAGCCCCATGGATTAAGGACATCGCGACCATAGCGAGACTGGAAGATCTTCACCGCCTCATAATCAGTTGTCTTATAGACACCATCGATCTCAAGATGGAAGCCTTCAAAGTCATTGAGGAAAACTTGGAGTTTGCGCACTTCAATCGGGTCATTAGCGGCACCAAGTTTAATATACTTCAAGAGATAGAGTGGGCAAGATGCTGGTAAAGACGGCACAACTGGTTGACGATGGCCACCGCCACCACCTCCGCCACCTCCGCCACCTCCGCCACCTCCGCCACCTCCGCCGCCGCCACCACCTCCACCACCGCAATTGGTAGTGCAACCGGTATCGGGAGCGAGAGTAGTGAAACTATTTTCACTGCTAACACCAACCTGATTACTTGGGATATTGGCTAAGGTAATGAAGGTGTTCTCATTACTCGGATGATTGCCAGTATTGCCACCATTAGGCAAAGTGGTAAAACTATTCTCACCCCCATTGCCAGGTAAAGTAGTAAAATTGTTTTCTCCCCCGCTATTACTATTACCGCCAGTATTGCCACCGGTATTACCTTGGTCGGTATTGTTAATAGTTCCACCGCCAAATTCAGCTGAAATAGCGATAGAATTGTTGGGAGAAACATCATCAGCCCAAGCAATCTTAGGCACGGCCCAAAAACCAACCAAAACCACAACAAGCCCCGTCACCATGAGGGGCAAAAGAAAACTCTTTAAGTTGTTCTTTAGTGCGATCTTTTTGGGCATAATCCATTCCCTAAAATAAATAATGGGTGAAACAAAAAACAATAGATTAAGCACAAAAAGATCAAGGGGAATTCAAAAAGAATTCAAATAAGAGCTAAACTACTGCTCCAATTACTAGCACACCCCAAAATAAATGCAAGGAAAAATCAAGGGGAAAACCCTAAAAAATACCCCAAGGAGGGGAAAATAATAAAGGACAAGTGTCCTTTAGACCATCTGTCCTTTATTAAAGGCTTATAATACTTGAACTTCTTGGAGCTCTCGCTCCAATACCGAGTCACCCTCACCAAAGAGGAAATAGCCCTTAAATTTACTCCCCCGCAAGAAAAGCGGGAACCAGTGGATATCGTCGGGCCACATCTCGGTAAACGGGATTTCATCTAAATTAAACCAGGCCGGGCGCATTTCTTCCGACTCCACGGGCTCGCCAAAGTAGTCTAGAACCTTAAAAATGTGGACTTCTAAAATCTCTCCCCGTTTAGCATTAAATTCAAAATCCAAGACACCGCGCCGTTCTAGACTTTTAACCGTTATCCCCACTTCTTCCAGCATCTCGCGCTTGGCCGCCTCTTCTACCGTCTCACCTTCATTAACCTTACCGCCAAAACCATTCCACCGTCCGGCGCCAAACCCGCGCTTTTTCATCCCTAAGAGGACCTTGGGATGGTCGTGGATTAAACAAATAGTCATCACCTTCCGCGTCTCGGACATATGATGTTATTATAGCAAAAGAGCGCTGACACGCCGACCAGCCACGGGACGTTTGAATTGGACACTCAAACTATCCGCCCGTGGCTCTATTTTTTTATTATTTCCATAATTTGAATGTGCTGGTGAGAGTTTTTAACTCTTCTTTAGGGCCGAAAATGCCGAGTCCTAAAATATCCATAATATCAGAATTTTTGGTAGCCAAAACTTTGGTCAATTCTTCATCATCGCCTAAATCAACCATCTCCTGAACATAGGCGATCCAGAGTAAATTTGTCTCACGTAATTTACTAGCTAAATTTTTAATCTCTTCAGCTGTAGCTTTAAGAGTAACAATCGGAAATTGAGAATTACGAGGAAATTTTAAATTATCTTTAGAAACAAAATACTCTCCCGTATCAAACGGCTCACTCATTTTATTACCTAAATATGCCGCGATATGACCCAGCGTATTAGTCATTTGCCACGAGGCCACATCCTCCCGTAAAACTATGGTCATTTTCTTAGAAAAATCCTGGGTCATGATGATTTTTTATAACTCTTTTTTATATACTCCTTGGCTGCATCAGCATCTTCAATAGAAGTAAACTTATGATGGTAACTAAAGAAGTTTTCAATCAACTTTCTTTCATCTTCTGGTATATCACTCCATTCTTTAATTAATCCTCTCGTCTTATCTACAGCAACAATTTTATCATCACTATCTTCACGTCTTAATAAAGCAATTGGTTCTACTTCCACCTCTTGCCCCACGTTTGATTCAATTTGAGATAAAACTAAAACATCAACTTCATCTCCTTCTTTCTCATTCAAAGTATCAGGGATATACCCATAATGCACCGGCATAACACCGTCATTAACCGGAATCACGTCTTTAATTGGTCCGAGATCAATAAATTCAGATTTGTCTGGCTTAATATGCCTCCGCCGATTATCCCCCTTTGGAATTTCAATAATTACTTTCATAATCAAATCTTTCTATAGTTCAAACTTCTGCTTCTCAAAGCCAAATAGTTTACCGTTGATGAGCTCTATTTTAGAGGGTTTCAGCACATACCATGAGTCTCCGTCTAAAACGTCTTCCTCCTCTTTTGGCTCTGGTTTATTCCTTTTGGCATAATGCTTAACTGCCAAATCATAACGTGGCCCATCAATCTTCTCCACTTGACCACTAAATTGTAATCCTAGTTCTTGGTCTTTCTCCCAACTAACAGTAATGGTTCCTGCGGCTTGGTTATTTATTAAAACAGCTTTAGAGTGTCTAACCTCAGGATCAGACATCCAATAAATATTAAAATCATCGTCAAAAATATAAATCACATCTGCCACCCAGACTCCACCCGAGTCAACTATCCCCAAACTCATTAAATAACCCTGTTCCAGCACTTCCTGAATTAATTTCTTTAAATCATTTTCCATAAACTAAACTTTTATTTTTTATATTTTGATTGAAATTCTTTCACTCCTTGCAACCATCCACCGGTAAAATACTCCTCGGGTACAAAAGAGTCTAAAGAAAACCACTCATATTTTTCATGATGTTTACCAAGTCTTATTTCTCCACCCAGATATTCAGCCCTATAACCAATAGCAAAAATCCGGCGTTTGTCTTTTTTTCCAGAAGGTAATAACTCATCTCGTTCATGACGCATAAAGACAGCTGGCTCACCAAGTTTATACCTTAAATCTGTTCCTAATTCTTCTTCCATTTTACGTTTAACTACCAACTCTAGTGGAGTTTCAAAATCAACATCTCTCAATCGGCCGCCAGGAATATCCCAACCATCATTAAAAACATCTTTAGTAATTAATAGTTCACCCTCTTTATTCTGTAAAAATACTTTTACCGCGACAAAATATAAATCTTTATTGTGTTCCATATTTTTTTCAAATTAAGATAGATTAATTATATATTTACTAATAAATCTTATAATTACCGCCAAAATTATACCACCAACAATTAAAATGGAGACCTGATACCAAAAATAACTTATTTGATAATCATCAAAGGTATTAATATTATTAAGAGCTGTATTAGTTGAATTATTAACACTCACACAAGTATCAAGCTTACCAAAACCTGAGCATGTCACTCTATCTACTTTAGTATCAGAAGCATTTTTTATATATATACCTGTAGCCATTTTATTTATCTACTTTATTTTCCATGGCACTTTTTATACTTTTTACCGCTACCACAAGGGCAAAGGTCGTTCCGGCCGATTTTTGGTTTTGTACTAACACTCTGGTTTACTTGATTAGACGCTCCTGCCGCTTGGCCAGCGATCATTGAGGCTTCATTATGAATGGTCTGAATCGGCGCCGCTTCATGTTTAAGGTTAAGCCCCAGATTAGGAATCATTTTAAGCACCCCAGCAGTGATCGAAAATTCTAAATCTTTAAACAAGCGCAAGCCTTCTTTGCGATACTCTACCAAGGGATCGCGCTGACCGTACGCTCGCAAGCGGACACTGCCCCGGAGGTAATCCAGCGCCTCCAAGTGCTCCACCCAATACAGATCAATCATCTGGAGGATTAAGTCTTTAGCGCTTTTAATAAACGCTTCTTCCCCCAACTCTTCTCGTCTTTTTTTAATCGCTTCTTCTAACTTCTCCTTTTCAGCTTCGGTTTCAAAAATTACTTTAGCCAGCGCTTCAGCAATAAACTCCTCCACTTCCGTCCCGCCGCCAAACAAGATCTTCTGGCGTTTATCATAAATGGTTAGCCGCTGGTGATTGGTTACGTCATCATACTCCAGCAAGTGCTTGCGAGAATCAAAGTTAAGTCCCTCAATTTTCTCTTGGGCGCTCTCAATCGCTCTAGAGACTAGACGATTCTCAATCGGTTCATCTTCTGGTATCCCCAAGCGGCCCATTAAACCCTTAATCCGGTCCGGCGCAAAAATTCGCATTAAGGTATCTTCTAAGGATAAGAAAAAGCGCGTCTCTCCCGGGTCGCCTTGGCGACCCGAGCGGCCGCGGAGCTGATTATCAATCCGCCGCGCCTCATGGCGCTCGGTACCAATGACGTATAAACCGCCTGCTTCTTTAATCGCGGCCGCTTCCGCCGCCGGGGCAGTCGGCCCACCGAGTTTAATATCCACGCCGCGACCGGCCATATTAGTGGCAATAGTCACCGCGCCGCGGGCGCCAGCGGCGGCAATAATCGCTCCTTCTTGCTCGTGATTCTTGGCATTCAAGACTTCATGCTTAATCCCGGCTTGGCGGAAGTAAGTGGAAAGGAGTTCATTCTTCTCAATCGAGACGGTTCCCACCAATACCGGCTGACCCTTCTCCTGCCGGGCTTTAATCTCTTTGGTAATGGCTTTAAATTTGCCGGCCTCGGTTTGGAAGATGAGATCAGAACCATCGGCTCTGGTGCTCGGTTTATTGGTCGGCAAAACGACAGTCTTAAGATCATAGACTTTCCTAAATTCTTCTTCCGATGTCACCGCCGTTCCGGTCATGCCGGCTAATTTCTCATATAAACGAAAGTAATTCTGGAGAGTAATAGTCGCAAAGGTCCGCGACTCGGCCTCAATCTTCACCCCTTCTTTGGCTTCAATCGCTTGATGCAAGCCCTCGCTCCAACGCCGGCCCGGTTGGAGCCGGCCAGTAAACTCGTCCACAATAATCACGCCACCATCTTTAACCACATATTCTTTATCGCGATGGAAAAGGGCCCGGGCTCGCACCGCCGTCTCTAAATGGTGAACGTATTTAATCCCCTTATCGGTATAAATATTGTCTACGCCCAATAACTTCTCGGCTTTATCAATCCCAACATCAAGAATCGTCACTGCTTTCAACTTTTCATCCACTTCATAATCCGTAGCCGGATCAAGTTTGGCGGCAATGGTGGCGAAGGTTTGGTATAAACTCTCCGATTCCGCTACTGGGGCGGAAATAATGAGCGGTGTTCGCGATTCATCAATTAAAATGGAGTCTACTTCATCAATAATGGCGTAATGATACCGGCCGGTGGCGGCATCGCGCCGCCCGACTACTTGCTCGGGCTGATAGGCCAAGTGATCGCGGAGATAATCAAAGCCGAATTCATTATTGGTCCCATAAGTAATATCGGCGAGATAGGCCTCGCGGCGCGAGGCCGGTCGGAGGAATTCATAGACCACTTTATAACTCCCGGCTTCATCCCGCGCTTCATCTAAGTTTTTATGCCCAGGATCATATAAATATGAGGTTTGATTATTGAGTACACCCACGGTTAAACCCAAAGCGGCATAAATTTGCCCCATCCAAACGGCGTCGCGGCGAGCCAAATAATCATTGACCGTCACAATATGCACGCCTTTACCGGTTAAAGCATTTAAATACGCTGGCAATGTCGCCACTAAAGTTTTACCTTCACCCGTCCGCATCTCCACCACCTCACCGGCATGGAGGCGGGAGCCACCGTATAATTGAACTTCAAAATGACGCTGATTAAGATTGCGTTTAGCCGCTTCTCGGACCACAGCAAAAGCCTCGGGCAAGAGCTCATCTAAACTCTCTCCCGCAGTTAAACGAGACTTAAATTCTGCCGTTTTAGCTTTAAGGGCCTCATCAGAAAGAGTGGCTAAAAGGGGCTCGTAGGCCTCAATTTTGGCCCCTAGCTGGGTAATGGCGGCAGTATCGGCCTCATGACTCTCTTTAAACCAAGTCCCAAATATTGACATGTGGCCTATATTATCACGAGAACGAAAAATTCCCTACTCCAGAAAACGAAGTAGGGAACTTTTTCGATAAAGGTAGAAAGGTTAGCTTATCCTCGCTTGCGAGTAGACTTTTTCTTAGCAGCCTTCTTAGCAGTCTTCTTTTTCTTTGCCATAACTTTTTGAAAGTTATTTTAGTAAAACAAGTTTGGTAACAACACCGACCTTAGAAAAATGTTGTCACTTGCTAAGTACATTATCGCGCAAATAAAAAACTCTCACAATCATTTTAAGTAAAAAAGTGTGGATAACTTTCTAAAAATTATTTTCTGATCTTTGGCGCCGAGAAACCAATGAAAGAAATGATGATTGTTCCCACCAAAGTAATGAACAAAATATAATTCACCTCCAAATTAGGCTGTTTAAGCACAATATAAGTGGTCGCGAGCCAAATAATCACGAGAGCAAGCGCTGTCCAAGGATATTTCATAGTTTAATTTTAACCAATAGCGCCCGGAAGTACAAGCCCAAGATCGCTAAGAACATTTCTGGGGCATCGCGACCAACTTTAACCTTAGATCCAGGCCTCTCTTGCCACGCCACGGGTAATTCTTTAATTTCATAACCCTTTTGCCGGGCAAGCCACAAGACTTCAATATCAAAAGCGAAGCGCTTAAGCCTAGTTTCTTTAAAAATCGCTTGAGCAACTCCATACCTAAACACTTTCGCTCCACAAGAAGCATCTTTGATCCCAGGGATAAGAGGAAAACAGAGCAAATGGAAGATAAATCCGACTAACCGTCGCCAAAATGAGATTTGAACTTGTTTGCTCAAGACCCGCGAGCCAATAACAATCGGGCAATCAGCACTCGCTTCAATTAAGGGAGTGAGAGAAGTAGGTAAAGTAGCGCCGTCGGCATCGTACATAATGATTAATTCTCCCACCGCCGCTTCAACTCCCCTTTTCACCGCATAACCCTTACCGTAATTAGCGTCTAAACGTAAAACTTTAATCGGTAAATGTTCAGAGAAAGAGCTTGCGACAGCAACCGTCTCATCGCTAGAACCATCATCCACAATAATCACTTCTTGCAAGTTTAACTGCGCACCAGCAAAAAAATCGGCTAAACTATTTAAGGCTAGCGGCAAGCGTTTAGCCTCGTTATAAGCTGGGATAATAAGACTGATTGAGGTCATGAATAACATCTTTCCGGACTAAAAGATCAATCACCGGTCCCGGCTCAAAGTATTGATAAACAAGATGGACGTAATTATTTTGGTCAGAACCAAGTAAATTGAGCATCGCTTGGAAACTATGTTGATAATTTAAGTAGACTGGCAAACCGGGGGTAAACGGCTCAAAGCGACGATCTAAATCTTCTGTCTCCACATACAACAATTCATCGGTAAGACCAATAATCTGCAAGGGTTGAGGGAGAGAGTGAAGGGCTAATACTAAATGCTCAAAATCCGTCCCGCTCTGGAGATAAGCATAATCCCAGGTAAGGGCCCGATTAGGGTGGAGAAAATTATCGGCCACCAATTGATAACTCCCCACCAGAAATAGTAAGCCAATTAAAAGCCACCATTTTTTAGCCTGAAAGACTTTCGCCCCCGCAAAGGCTATGAAAAGACCAAGCGGCAAAATGAGATTAAGAATCAACCACGGCGTTTTATAAGGAATTAAAGAGTAAAAAATGGTGATCAAGACAAACCACAAGGCGAAAAAGGTGGTCCGCCGATCCCATGACTTCTTCATTGTTATGCCAACAGCCGCAATTATCGCTAAGATTACTAAGAAAAACTCGTGAC
>JAHFNY010000013.1:0-7383 GCA_023267075.1 Candidatus Vogelbacteria bacterium | reverse complement strand
GGAAGTAATACCAGTGTCTAAGATGCATAGTAAGACCGCGGTCTACCAACCATAAAAAGGGCGCCCGGAAAGGGTCAAGATTAAAGCCAAATAAAGCTAAATAGATAACCCCACTGATTAAACTTCCCCCAATCAAACTTAGGCGGAAAAAGGGCTTAAATAAATGTTGACGAAAAATGATTAAACCGGCGATAAACCAAGCGGCATAAGTAAACAAAGCCGTCTCTTTAGTAAAGTACATCAGGGCGGCGAAAATAATTGCCGTGGCTAAATAAACTTGGCGCCGGGTAGCAAGATAACGCTCCATCATTGCCACTACCGCGACGGTGAAAAAGATAAATAAGGCCTCATGAATAAAGTAAACGCTGAAGAAAAGTAAACCGGAAGAAAAACCTAAACCCAAAAGCAAAAGCCACTGGTCGGTCTGATTAAGCTCTAAGCGATACAACCACCAGAGCCAGAAAATAGCGGCAAGCATAAGTAAAGCGGTTAGTGCCCGGAAAGCGGGGAAATTAATCCCTATTCCAGCTCGGACTAAAGAACCTAAATAAAATAAAGTCGGTCCGTGACCATTGTAGGGTGAATAATGCCAATTGCCGGCAAGCACAGTCTCGGAAGCGCGTACTCCCATCCCCTCATCAATATGTGGCGCTCGAGCCGAAAGGGCTGGTAACCGAATACTAATTATTGTCAGCACTATTAAAACGGTTATTACAAGTGACCATTGATTTTTGGTTCCAATTATATTCATCGCTTTAGAGCATTTTCCTTACTTCCGGATAACGCTCGGCATAATACGCCACTAAATTGGCCAAGCGTTCCGTCGCGAGCGCCAAGCGCTCGCGCTCGTGAACTTTAAACTCCAATAATTGCTCATAATCATAATGGCTGACGGGATCAATGTCGGGTAAAAGCTCGGCTTCATGGGTTTTCTCCTCAATTATCTCAATCGCTTTAGTGAGCGGGTATTCTTTAAAAAACATCTTAAGGGCAGTAATCATATTAAATTCTGGACAAAGTTTGAGCGCCACCATATCGGCAATGGCTAGACTGCGGAAGAAAATCGTCACCTCCCGCGGCAAATAAACGCTGTAGGACTCAGCCTTGAGCATTAATTTAGAAAAGATGACCGAAGCGCTTTTATTGCCAGTGGGAACTGATGGATCGTGATGGTACCACGGGGCGAGAACCTGAATTAATTCCTCGCGGAAATTCTCGACAATGATCTCTTCAATCTTCTTAATTACACCAGCATAACGAGCATGCTCCAATCTCTTATGCGCCCGGAAGAGCTCTACTTCCGCGGCAAAACCCCGACGAGAAAAATCTAAGAACACTTTACTCACCGCCGCTAAATCTTCTTGAGCTAAGCCGTGCATCACTTTAAGTAAATCAATCCGCTCTCGCCCGACCTCACCCATAATCCCAAAGTCAAAGTAGCCCAAGCGATTGTCGGGTAAAAGAAAGACATTGGCTGGATGCGGATCAGCGTGGAAAAAGCCGTCAATAAAGTATTGCCGCATGCCGTCAATCATAAAGTAATAAGCCATCGTTTCTAAGTCAATGCGATAATCGCGCCGGAGATCGGCGGGTAAATTAGGATTTTTACTTAATTTATTTAACACTGTGTCTAAACGCGCCACCCCCCGCATATATTCCGTCACCAACACTCGCTCGGTCGAAAATTCTAAATAAACCTTAGGGATGACCGTGTCGGGATGCTCGTGCGAGTGGCGATAAAGGGCGGCACCATTGCGCGCCTCGTAACGAAAGTCGAGCTCCCGCCTAGTCCAGGCAATAAATTCTTGCACCGCTTCATCTAGATTGATAGCGAGCGGCAAACGGAAAATACTAATCAAGCCGACCAAAAAAGAAGCCAGGATAAAATCCCGTTCAAAATCTTCTACCACCCCCGGCCGAGCAATCTTAACCGCCACTTCTTCTCCCGTCTTAAGCGTGGCCCGATAAACTTGAGAAATGGAAGCCGAAGCGATGGGCTCGGGATTAAAAGTGTGGAAAAAATCGCTGGGCCGGACTCCCCGCTCAGCAATGAACACTGCCTCCATGGCGGGAAAAGGTAACGCTCGCACTCCGGCTAACAGTTTAAGCAATTCATCGGTGTAAGTGAGGGGAAGAAAATCGTGACGCAGAGCAAGAATCTGGCCAAATTTAATAAAGGCGCCGCCCGTCTCTTCAAAAAATTGGCGGAAGCGCACCGGTCGGGGCGCGGAGGAGATGAAAGTCAATCGGCCAGCCAATTTAAACACCCGCCAAAGACGAGTTAAAAACTTTCCGGTCTCAACAATAGAACCGATCAAGTCAGAGAAAAACATATTAAAAATGGCTTAAACGGAACGAAAGCCGATATAAGCCAAAATAACGGTAATCGCCATCACCCAAGTAAAGAAAACGCTCGGCGAGGGTAAACGATTAGAAACCATCAATAAAGTGGCCGAGATCCAAATAACGAGAATGGCAACCGAGGTCCAAGTATAACGCATAAAAATAAAATTAAATAATTTTGGCCTGACACTTGTGGCCGCGAGTGGCCGGCGGAGGCAAGCTCCAAAGCAAGATGTCTTTATATGAGTGCGGCCGCCAGCCACCCCCGGCCGCAATGATTATAAGTATAAAGTAAATCAGCAAATAAATACAGTAAACCCCGCTTGCGCGGGGCTGACTGAAAGACTTGCTTTGGAGCTTGAGGATCTCAAAGAATAATAAGACCCTAAGCACTCATAGCGCCATCCTAGCAGAAAACGCTCTAAAAGTCAAATTTTAGACTTGAAAACTCGTTTTTTAACTGCTGACTAAGATTAAAGCCACTTCCATGACTTAAGACTCCCAAATAGGACTGGACACAAGCATTGAACGTTTTTTGATTAATTCTCCCCTCTTCCAACTCTGCCATTTTACTCCTCATTTTCCGCCACATTCTTTTCCTGGTTCTGGCTCGCAAAATCTGATAATGAGGTAAGATCACATAGCCCAAGAAATCAATGCCTTGACTATGTTTTCTGATGGTAACTTTTCTCGGGTGAAGAGCAAGCTTTAGCTTAGTATTTAAGAACTCCTGAATCGGTCCAATCAGACTATTCAAATAAACCGGGTCTTGGGCTATAATCACAAAATCGTCCGTATAGCGGGCGTACTTTTTTACCTTCAATTCATGATTCATAAACTGATCAAACACATTCAGATAAACATTGGCAAAAAGTTGGGAGGTAAGATTGCCGATTGGGATTCCTTTTTTGAAGACATTTTTACTCTCTCTCTCTCTCTCTCTCTCTCTCGTAAACCCCCGATTTTGGTGGGTAACTCTCAATAATTTCTCTAAGAAGCCAAATAAGCTCTGGATCTTGGATTTTTTTCTCCAGAATTTGAATGAGAATTTGATGATCAATGGAATCAAAGAATTTTTTAATATCACACTTCAAGGTATAACAAGTTCTGGTGTAATTCTTGGATTCCTGGCGCAACATCTTCTCTACCGACGTCACTCCTTTATGAGTACCTTTCCCCAACCGACAAGAAAAAGAATGGGGGATAAAGGTGGGATTAAAAACCCAATTCAAGACTTGGAAAATAGCATGATGCAGAACTCGATCGCGAACACTGGCCTTATGAATATGGCGTTGTTTGGGATCAGAGATATAGAAATCAGTATATCCGCTATGCTTGTACGTTTTGTTTTTCAGCTCGCGGTGAAGCTTAAAGATATTAACTTCCAACCCTTGTTCAAAGCGCAGGACATCGATTTTCCCTCGTTTGCCCCGCTTAAACCGGTCCCAGGCTAAGAAGAGATTTTGTGGTTCAATTATTTGCTTAAATAAATTACTATACACTCTCATGAATGATAATGATATTCCGATTCTGAAGAAAAGTTATGACTTATACAAGACCCTCTATACTTACAGGAAAACTGTCTCTAAACAAGATAAATATACGACTTGGCAACAGTGTGAAAATCTGGCTCTTTATATCATCGAGCAGTTATTCTTGGCTAGTCAGCTACCAAAGAACGAAAAAATTCCCTTATTGGAACAGACAAGTCTTAAGCTAAGTTTTCTTAAAGTTTTGATTCGTCTAATCAAAGAAGTAAAAGTGATTGATCTCAAAAAATATGCGGCCATTCAGGAGAATCTGGATGAGATTGGTCGGATGCTGGGTGGCTGGTTAAAAAACACTAAAAGCATGTAAGACAAAACACCCCTAGTGGGGTGTTTTGCAAGAGTTTTGCAGTGCCGAGCGGACGCGAGGCCAAGGTTATCGTTCTGGTTACTATCCCAGTTGTTGTTGACGTTCAGACCCTTGGCATCGAAGTTGCCGACATTGACCCGGTTACCGTTCGAATCGAGAATTTGCCGATTCCCATCCACATCACCGAGAATTAACACTCTTAGTAAGAATATCTCTTCTCTGAATTTTATTTGGAAACAAGCAAATAGCTTTTCCCTTAAAAACCGGCAAGAATTGCAACCTCTCTTAATTTCACACTCTGCCCTATTCCTTAGAAGTAGAGCACTCTGGTGATTCTCTATAAAAGAGATGTCTTGCGAGACCAAACCGTAGTCTGATCTGCACGAGCAAGACGGGTTGATTTTATATTTGTTTTATGAAAAAAGAAAGAGCCCCCGCAAAATTTTGCGGAGGCTCAAGGAATCAAAAGGAACAAGGGTACAAAAAATCAAGGGTCAGTTGCAATTCCGAGCGGACGCGAGGCCAAGGCTATCGTCCCGGCTACTACCCCAGCCGTTGCCGACGCGCAGACCCTTGGCAGCGAAGTAGCCGACACCGACCCGGTCACCGCCCGAACCGAGAGACGATGTCCTAACGTAAACGTTCGGGAGAAGATAAACTCCCCGAACCGCTTTGTAGGACGTCACACCCCAGACTACTTCGGCGACATTTGGCACGTGTTCGACTTCCAAAAGTAGAGGTTGTTGTTCATCCCAGGTTTTGTTGGTCGAATTCGGGACTTCTCGCTTGCGAAGTTTCAGCCATTTAGTTGTGGCCTTGTCATCCCGCGAGAATTTTTCCTTCTCGGCCGAGTACCACCCCTCCGTTTTGGAGTAGAAATACTCGTTGTTGAGATCGCGGATGTCCAAAAGCGACATTTCTTTCGGTGGCCCGGCAATGAGCATGTAGCCGTTATCCCGAAGCCATTCAAGTTCTTCGCGACTTGGTAAACTGCTTTCAAACTGCTCAAGTTGATCTTCGGTGTAAACAACACCAACGCGAGCAGAAGCAATTTCCTCGGGTGTGACGAAGTCCTTGCCGAGAATCGTTGCCGCCAACTCATATCCCACCAAGGTTTCGGTGTTTTGTCCGTTGGTAGTAACAACCTTGGGACAACCCGCCTTTAAGAATTCAGCGAGATTGCGTCGGGCCACCCGATTTTGGACTGGCAAGCGGAAATCTTTTACGGATACACCAGCTTTACCCAAAACCCGGAAGAACTTCGCAGTGAAATCGAGAACATTGCTTACGTCTGGTTCGGTCTGATCGAGGGCTGCGATGTTGGTAGACATCGGATGCCTCCTTTCGAAAATTGGCCCCGGATTTCCCTCCGGTAGGAAGTAACCCTGATTTCAAGGTTTCTAGTGATATTGTATCAGATATGATACCTCTTGTCAACATACGCTGTTTAGCCCTAATTTTAGAGTATAAAAAGAGCCCCCGCAAAATTTTGCGGAGGCTCAAGGAATCAAAAAGGAACAAGGGTACAAAAAATCAAGGGTCAGTTGCAATTCCGAGCGGACGCGAGGCCAAGGCGAGCGTCCCGGCCACCATCCCAGCTGTCGCTGACGACCAGACCCTCGGCAGCGAAGTTGCCGACACGGACCCGGTAACCGTCCGAACCGAGATCGGAACAACGAACGTAAACCTTCTCAAATAAACGTTCGCCGGTGGCGAGATAGTGACCGATCATGGTGTAAACCGCGACCTGCGCCTTGGGTGTGCTCTCGTCTTTAGAAAGAATGACTTGCTGCTCGTCCCAAGTTTTGTTGGTTGAATCGGCGACCAGTTCCTTCCGGACTAATTGCCAACCAATCCCACCTTTCTCTTGGGCGAAGGTCTGCTTGTTGTACCAGTCCTGATTGTAAAACAGGACTTGATTCTCGATCTTGCGGCAGATTCCGCGGAGATCAAGAATCGACAACGGGAAAATGGCGATGAGAACGTGCGTGTCCTTGCAAGACCGGAGCACTTCCTCGGTAAACGGAACTTCGGCGAGATAAGCCAGTTGCTGTTTCGAAGGGTTAACCCCGAAGTGCTTGATGGCTTCCTCGATGCCGAAGAAGTTCTTGCCCATGATTCCGCGGGCCACTTTCTGCGAAGTTGAGGGTTCGAAACCGCCGTTTTCGATCAATCGAATAATCTTTTTCGCCAGCTCATTGTCTTTTGAACCAATCACCTTTTGAGTGTGATCGTGTACTAAGCCGGCTTTTTCCAGCTTGAGCAGAAACTCGTGCTCGCTATGGACAGAAATAGTACGTTCTTCTGGGCTCACCATGGTATCCATGGCACACCTCCTCTAGTTATTTAACCAGATACCCTCTGGCAAGGTAACCCTTGATTTTCAAGGTTTCTGATAGGAATATAGCAAATTATAGTCTATATGTCAAGGTGTTAAACCAGCGGTGATTTTTTGAATATATAACTCCCCTTCTTGTTTAAAACCAGGATTCTTAATGATTGCTTGTTGTAACGCTTTAATTGACTCAGCCCGCTCGCCAATCGCTAAGTAAGCGGCGGCGAGTGAGACCCAATTCTGGGGATCAGTCGGATTATTGACCACGCGTAAATTCCAAATAGCAATCACTCTAGTGTATAAATGAGCATCGGCGTAAGTGGCAATAAGTAAGTTGTCGTCTACTGTGGTAGTGCCAAAACCGTCTAAAAGCAATTTATCTGAAGCCTTTAGATCGCCAGAATAAACTAAGAGTGAGGCATAAAGCTTACGCGGCTCGGGATTACTGGGCTCTAGATTAAAGTCATCCTTGGCCGTTTGCAAAGCGGTTTTTAAATCACCGGTCGCGGCATAAACTTGCGACAGTTGAGTCATAATGGACTGCTTCTTGGGTGACAGTGCGAGCGCCTGCTTTAAGTATTGCCCTGCCAAGTCATTACGCCCCGCTCCCGATAAGAAAACGCTAGTGAAGACGAGGTCGCGAGCATCCTCCGGATTAGCGGCAATTTGCTGTTTCAATTGGTCAAAGGTAAAAGACGCGATTGACTTCTTAAGCTCATCGGGGACGATTGAAAAGTTGAAGACCTGCGGTGCCCATTGAGCGAGTTGCTCTCGCGCTTCACCAGTGCCAAAAGTGTTGTAAGTAATCGCCTGCTCAAAGTGGCTCATTCGATCATTAACGTAAGTGG
>JAHFNY010000012.1 GCA_023267075.1 Candidatus Vogelbacteria bacterium | reverse complement strand
GGGAGAAGGGAAATATTTCTCTTCGCCTAATCGGGCGATTATGGCCCATGACTTTGGCGAGATTGATTTGCGCGCTGCCATCAAGCTCTTAGGTGGTAAACCCGAGAAGTATGGTGAGTTATCAGGTAAAATGTTTGAGACCACAGTGGGACGTATTCTCTTCAATAATATTTTGCCGCTCGATATCCCGTTCATTAATAAAGAAGTTACCGGTAAAGATATTTCTAAATTGATTGAGAATATGATCCCGCACTATGGAGTGGATTTAATGCCAGATATTTTAGACAAGATTAAGAACTTCGGCTTCAAGTATGCCACTCAATCGGGGGTAACGTGGGGAATCGATGACGTTCAAGTGCCGCCAGGGAAGAAAGATATTATTACCGCCGCCCAGAAAGAAGCCGAGAAGATCGAAGATGATTATCAAAACGGTTTGCTCTCGGAGAATGAACGCTTCCGCTTGATTATTGAGACCTGGTCCCGGGCGAAGACAGCGATTCAGAAAATCATTCCTGATAGTTTGATTAAAGATGGTTCCGTCAGTGACTTAATTCTTTCTGGTGCGCGCGGTTCAGTTAGCCAGGTCACCCAAATGGTTGGCATGAAGGGTATTATCGTTAACCCGGCCGGTCGGGAAATTGATTTCCCAATTATTCCGTCATATAAAGAAGGTCTTTCACCCTTGGAGTACTTTATTACCACTCACGGTTCACGGAAAGGTCTAGCCGATACCGCGCTTAACACCGCCAAGGCTGGTTACTTAACCCGAAAGTTGGTTGATGTCTCTCAAGATGTGGTGATTAGAGAGGAGGATTGCGGTGATACTGACGGTAAACACGTTACAATCGCTAATATCTTGGGTTTTGACACCGGTATTGGTAACTCTATTCGCGGCCGGATTTTACTAAAAGATTTAACCGATAAAGCGGGTAAGGTTTTGTTTAAAAAGGGTCACTTAATCACTGTCCAAGATGCCAATAAGGTAGAAGAATTGGGTCTTACTGAGGCCTTTGTCCGTTCACCACTGACTTGTAAATTGGCGCACGGAGTATGTCAGGCTTGTTATGGTGGCGATCCGGGCCGCGGTGGTTTGATCAAAATTGGCGAGCCGGTTGGGATTGTGGCCGCTCAAGCGATTGGTGAGCCGGGGACCCAGCTCACGATGCGGACCAAGCACGCCGGTGGCGTGGGTGGTGGGGTGGACATCGTTGGCGGTTTGCCACGGGTAGAAGAAATCTTTGAACGGCGGATTCCTAAGAACTTGGCCACTATTTCTGAAGTGGATGGTGAGGTCTTGGATCTAGAGAATGATGGTCGGGAATATAAATTAACCATTGTTCCTGATCTTGAGAGCCGGAAGAAAAAGTCTAAAAATAATGATACGGAGATTTACCTCATTTCTATGACCCGGACAATCTTGGTGAAAAAGGGTGATCGGGTGGCCAAGGGCCAGATCTTAACTGATGGCTCGGCGGATCTCTCCCAACTCTTCAAATTTGCCGGTAAAGATCAAACTGAGAATTATATTACTAAAGAAATCAATGCTATTTACGAGTTGCAAGGGGTGTCTATTGCCCGTAAGCACATTGAGATTATTATTCGTCAAATGATGTCGCGTCGCCGGATCAAGGATCCAGGGACGACGAAGTTTACCATTGGCGAGATCGTGGAAGCGGATGAACTGGCCGTAGAAAATAAAGCTGTTAAAGCTGAGGGTGGCGACGGTGCCACCGCGGAGAATTTGATCTTGGGAATCTCGGAAGTGGCCCTCTCAAGCGTCAGCTTCCTCTCTTCTGTTTCCTTCCAACACACGACCAAAGTTTTGATTGATACGGCCCTTAAAGGCGGTTTTGATCAACTCCGCGGTTTGAAGGAAAATGTGATTATTGGCCGTTTGATCCCCGCGGGGACCGGCCTGATTCCTGATTACGATCCGCCAGCGGTTTAAAGTAAAATATGTCTTCAACTGTCGACAAGATCAAAGAGCGTTTAAACATTGTCGAAGTGGTCGGGAACTATCTTAAACTGGAACGGGCCGGGATTAATTATAAAGCCCGTTGCCCCTTCCATAATGAAAAGACCCCTTCCTTCTTTGTTTCTCCGGCTCGAGAAAATTATCACTGTTTTGGTTGTAATAAAGGCGGTGATATCTTCTCCTTTGTCCAAGAGATTGAGGGTGTAGACTTTTTAGGGGCGCTGAAGATCTTGGCTGAGCGGGCGGGGGTGGAGGTAGAGTCGTTTGCTTCAGGTCAAGATGATAAGACTAAGCGCTGGTACAGTTTATTAGCCGCGGCGAGCGAGTTTTATCAAGGGCAATTAGGGAAGAATAAACCGGCCGGCGAGTACCTCGCCGGCCGGGGAGTGAAGCCAGAAACTATCACTCAATTTGCTTTAGGTTATGCTCCGGCCGATTGGCGGGAAGCCACAGAATTCTTAACCAGTCGGGGTTATAAAGAAGAAGAGCTTGAGGCGGTGGGACTCGCCATGCCATCTAAAGCTGGCGGTGGAGCTAAAGGGTCGCGACATTATGATCGTTTCCGCGGGCGGATTATGTTCCCCTTGGCGGACAGTGCCGGGCGAGTGGTTGGTTTCTCGGGGCGGCTCTTCCCGGAAACGGGTAAGACTGAAGATGCTAAGTATATCAACACGCCGCAAACTGTTCTTTATAATAAATCGCGATTGCTCTATGGCTTAGATAAAGCTAAAGTGGCTATTCGTCGGGCAGAAATGACGGTCTTGGTGGAAGGACAAATGGATTTGATTATGTCGCATCAAGCCGGCGTGGAAAATGCCGTGGCCGTCTCCGGGACGGCACTGACGGCGGAACATCTTCTCGCCCTTAAGCGGCTCGCGCCGCAAGTGGTAATGGCCTTTGATCAAGACTTGGCGGGGATTAATGCCGCCCGGCGGGCAATTGATCTCGCGCTTGGTTTAGGTCTTGAAGTGCGTGCCGCTTTGATCACTAGTGGCAAGGATCCAGCCGATATGATTAAACTGGATCCTCTGGCTTGGGAAAAGGCGGTAGCGGAAACGAAACACGTGATTGATTTCTATCTCTCTGTTTTAGCCGAGCAGAATTATGATAATCGCGCTTTGCGCTTAGCAGTGAGTAAAGAAGTTTTACCTTACCTGGCCCGTTTAGAGAATGCGATTGACCAAGCCCATTTTGTTAGTAAGGTGGCGACCTTCCTCAACTTGCCAGAAGAACCCATTTGGCAAGAAGTACGGAAGATTAAACCAGGAGCAATTACGACTGAAGTGATTGGGTCAACTTCAACGGAAGTGTTTAGTCGCAAGCAAATTATCTTAGAACGGTTGCAAGCTTTTAAATTGTGGGCCGAGGGTAATGGTAAGTATAATGATTTATTAGACCAAGTGGCGAAGGTTATTACTTTTGAACCGGCGGAAGAGGATAAGAGCAAATTAAATTTGGAAGGGGAAATGCTCTACGCCGGCAAAGAGAAATTGGCGGAAGAAATAACGGAATTATTGACTGAATATCGACGGGAAAGTCTACGGGAAGAACTAGCGAGCTTACTAGTGAAGGTGCGGGCGGCCGAGGCAAGTGGTGATCACGCTAATCTTGATAAATATCTTAAAAAATGCCAAGCTATCTCGGAAGAATTACATCAATTTGATACTACTAATTAGTTAAACTTTATATTTATTTTATGGCCAAAAAGAAGCTTAAAAAAGTACTGAAAAAGAAAAAACTCGTCAAGAAGGTCAAAAAACCGACGGTAAAAAAGAAGCCAGCCAAAAAGCCGGTGAAGAAAGTGAAAGCGACTAAGGCCAAAAGTCCTAAATTAAGTAAGGCCGCCACTGATGATCGCCAGCATAAAGCTAATACTCTTATTACTAAAGGCCGTCAGCGGGGCTTTGTCACTTATAATGAAATTTTAAAAGAATTCCCTAATATTGAGACCGACGTTATCTTCTTAGAAGAGCTTTATAATAAGTTAGAAGATGTGGGGGTGGATGTGCTAGAAGAAGGCAGCTTCTTAGAAGATGAGGCTAAAATTCCGGAGAAGTTGGAGCTCCGCCGGGGAAGTGAATCATCCCTTGATTCCGTCCAAATGTATCTTAAAGAAATCGGTCGGCACAAGCTCTTGACCGGCTCGGAAGAGAAAGACTTGGCCAAGCGGATTTTAGAAGGTGATGATGAAGCCAAGAAGGCCCTCGCCAATGCCAACTTGCGCTTGGTGGTGTCTATTGCCAAGAAGTATATTGGCCGCTCTAGCGATTTAACTTTACTCGACTTAATTCAGGAAGGGAATTTGGGTCTCTTTAAAGCGGTAGAAAAGTTTGATTGGCGTAAGGGTTATAAATTCTCCACCTATGCCACCTGGTGGATCCGTCAGGCGGTAACGCGGGCCCTGGCTGATCAATCCCGTACCATTCGTATCCCCGTTCACATGGTGGAGACGATTGCTAAGTATAAGCAGGTTTATCGGCGCTTGCTCCAAGACTTGGGGCGGGAACCTTTGCCATCAGAAATTGCCACCGAAATGGGAGTAGACGTGGAGAAGATTCACACTATTGAGAAGATTGATCAGAGTACCGCTTCCTTAGACCGGCCAACCGATGACGATGATGAGAAGTCATCGCTTGGTGACTTTATTGCTGATGATAAAATTGCTTCTCCCGATCAGGATGTGTCACATCGCATTCTCCGCGATCAAATCAATGAAATTTTAGACGACCTCTCACCCAAAGAGCGAGCAATCCTTGAGATGCGTCACGGGCTTAAAGACGGCGTGATGCGGACCTTGGAAGAAGTGGGGAAGGAATTTGGCGTGACGCGCGAGCGCATCCGCCAGATTGAGGCCAAAGCCCATGAAAAAATCCGCCTCCATGAAAAGATCAACCGCCTGCACGGGTATTAAAATTAACTCTAATTTTTATGGAGAAAATAACTGAGTCAAAAGAAAGCCAATTAGAAAAAGAACCTCATCTTAATAAGATTGTTGCTGATTTTCTCAGACATGGAGAAACTAATTATCTTGAAGAGTTTCATAATACATCGGAACCAGTCAGAGATTTGACACCTGAGGGTGAAATTCAAGTTAAAGAAACGGCTAAAAAAATAATTGAGACAATTGATCCTGAAAGAGAGATCATTGTTCTTTGGAGTTCTCCAGCTTGGCGGGCTCAAGGTTCTGAAGAACTTATCTTAGAACTTTTAGAAGAAAAAGGAATACCGGTGTATAAAGATAGTACTATTCCTCAGATGGTCAATTTTAGAAAGTATGACAAAGAGTATTTCCAAGGTTTATGGCAGATATATGGAGCAACAGGAAAATCATTCGATGCTATTTATGCTAAAGATCCTGATTTCCAAGAATTAAATGAAAAATTTGAAACTATACATGAAGTTAAGAGGCGTGCTGAGAAAGTTTTTTATCATATAGCTAATTTAGCAAAGGTAGCAAAACTAGATGGTAAAACTCTGCACATTATTGGAGTGAGCCATTTTGAATTTCTTAACCCGATTATGGAAGAAATTTTTGGTCACGATGTTGAACAAGGCCATGGGGTTAAAAGAGGGGAGGATATTCATATTGAATTTACTTATGATCTTGATCAGAATAAGTTGTTGGTTGGGGCGGTGTTCAGAGGAGAAAGAAAAGATAATATTGAATTTGATATGACAGAGAAAAAGTTTATAGTTAGAACTTAAATGACCACTAAAGAGAACATAATCATTAATTCATTTTCTAACGGTGATGTAATTGGTTTGGTTGAAAAAGGGGATAAACCTAAAATAATCCAGACTCAAATATCAAGAATCTTTCTTTTTAAGGATAAAGCTTATAAGTTTTATCGACATGATAATAATGATTTTAATCGTCTTTATTTCGATTTATCAAACGAGATAAGTCGAAAGAATTTTTACATTGATGATTTTTATACTAATCATTATTTTAGTCCTTCTGTATATTTGAAATTAATTGGAATAAATATAGATAATTTAGGTTCGGTAAGTTTGGTGGAAAATACTGAAAAATGTTTTGATTTAGTAATAGAAATGAAGCGTGTAGATACAAAGAATAATCTAACATCACGTCTCAGAGAACATAATTTGGGTAAAGACGATGCTAAATATTTGGGGTTTGAAATGACTAAAGCTATTGATTTATTTCCTCATAGGCCAAAGACAGTTAAAAATTATTACGAAATAATGGTTAATTTTCTTGATGATTTATACGCTTTTCTGCGTTTGGCGGATCCAAATATAACTAAACAAGAGGCTGATAGTATAAGATCTTATTTATCTAATATAATTGAAAGTAAAAAAGGTCAATATAAAGTAATGTCTGGTCATGATTTTGTTAATTCTATTGATAATCACTCAGACAACATATTTTATGATAACAAGACTATTACATTACTTGATTCCTATTTGCCAGTAATGAATTGGCGTATTACAGAACCGCTATATTGTATTTACCGTCCTGCGACCGATCTTGCTGTTTGGATGGGGGATGACTTTAAGAATTCAATGTTAAGTGGATATATAGATTATTATAAGGAGGGGGAGATAGATTTAGATTCTGATAGAATGTATCTTGTTTATTTTGCCGCTATTAGATCTGCATATTTTTACTTACTTTTTAAAGAGAGTCATTTAGAAGATCATCGGGTTATGGGGGATACCTATAAGAAATTTATCTTGTCTCGTCTTGGAAACGTTTAATATATCTAATTATTATAAGATCAACTGCTCGCACGGGTATTAAAATTTAATAAATAAAAATCACTAAAATAGCCTTATTTCTAGGGCTATTTTTGACTATTCGGATTGATAATTGACTTTTAAATTAATTATGATACAATAGAAAAAGGTTTGAAGTAAATTAATCTGAATAGTCCTGTTGAAAACATAGAGGAGAATAGTGATGACCCGTGAACAAGTTGCGAAGATGATTCACTGGGAGTGGATCATTTGGGGTTTGGGTCTGGTCAATGTGGTAGCAATGTTTCCACAGTTGTCCCAGTTACTCACCACTCACGTTACAGAAGGACTCTCCGTCTGGATGTTTGGACTCTATCTCGTCATCCAATCCGGGTTCTGTTTGGAGGGATACTTCAAGCGGAACAAGATGTTTTTCACCTGCATGGGTCTGTCTGCTCTTGTTAGCACCAGTATCGTTTTCCTAACCCTGTATTACCGGTACGTAGCCTAACAAAGAATCTATTTGTTGCCGCCCGGCTCATGTGAGTCTGGGCGGTTTTCTTTATAACAAAATAGATTTATTGAGTTGCGGTCGTAGTGGAAGAGGTACCGAGATAGCCGTCAATGACCGTTTTGAGTTGATCAAGGGGGACGGCACCGGGGAGGGTGGTTTGTTTACCATCGGGGCCGATAACGGTAACGAAGGGGGTGCCGGTACCGCCGGCGGCGATGGCTTCATCATAACTCGCTTGGACTTTGGCGGTGTACTTGCCGCTGTTTAAACAATCGGTGAAAGCTTTTTTATTTAAGCCAATTTGCTCGGCAAAGGTGGGGAGAAGTGCCGGATCAAGGCCATCGTTGGACGGGGTAGTGGCGAAGACTTTATCCACATAAGCCCAGAACTTAGTATTACCACCCAATTCACCAGCACACTCGGCCGCCTCGGCCTCGTGTGGGGCCTTAGAATGGAGCGAGACGAGTGGGAAGTTGCGGAAGACCCAACTCACTTGCACTTCCTCTCCGCCATTATAATAACTCATGGCTTCTTGCATGGTGAGGTGGAACATCTTGCAGAATGGGCATTCTAAATCGGAGTATTCTATTACTGTGACCGGTGAACCGAGATGACCCAAGAGATGATCTTTCTCATCCGCGGGGCGGATGGGAGTGGTATTAGAATTAGCGGCCGGTTGGCTAGGATAGGGGGTTAAATTGAGACCACGGCCAGAACCGCCGAACATAATCGCGCCGGCTACAAGGAGACCAGCAATAATAATCGCGAGAGGGACACCATAATTTTTAGGCATATATCAACATTATAACCGGTCAAGATTTTTAGGCAACTGGCCCGGGCGGAGGACTTTAATTAGACCTTGGTGTAGGTAAATTAGGGCTGATGGCTGGCCCATTTTAACTTTTCCCGCCAGATAATAATCTACTTTGGGGCCAAAGTATTTTTTAGCTTCTGTAATAGTTTGAGCGGGTTTTTCTCCAGCCAAATTGGCGCTGGTGGCAATGAGTGGGCTGGTGAGCTTGAGGAGGGCTCGGAGCTTGGCTGGGCGGGGGAGACGGAAGGCCATTTTATTAGAGAAGGCCACACTCACCGGCCCGGGCCAAACTAAATTTAAAGTTTTTTTGGTTTGAGGACTAAGTTTAACCCCGAACTTTTTTAAGTCGTTAACTGAACTAATAAGAACGATGTAATGTTTATTAGTTGGTCGCGCTTTGAGCTGGTTAATCTTTTTAACCGCTTTCCTATTCAACGCTTGGCCGACCAGACCGTAAATAGTGTCGGTAGGCATTACCGCCACCCCACCAGCTTTTAAAATTTTAATTAAATTTTTATCCATAAAATGTTAAGGGGCCTGTGTCAGAATTATCTGAACAGACCCCATTGATTACCAAGGTTTTTTCTTTCCCGCTTCAATTCTCCGGATATCAAACAAATTTTGTTCAATACACTCGGGACAGTAGTCTTGTTCGGTTTCGCTGGTGTCGTCAGAGGATGTCTTCTTTACCCATTGGTAATTCTTTTTAACAAAACCACACTTTGGGCAAACCGCTTGAATATCCATTAGTTACCTCCCGTTATTGCTGGAGCGGTGTTTCCGGTGGTGTTTATGACCTTTCCTCTTTTCTTGGCATTTCTTGCAGGTTTTATGAGCCCACGGTGGATAGAATCCGATCCATGGCGATTTCCAATCAATACTCCAACCAAAGCAAAACCAGCAATGCCGGCAATGTACTAGTCTCATTGTGAAGTTCTCCTTTCCTCCACTTTTACCCTACGCCCGTTTGGGTTTGGTGTCAAGATAGAGCTGCTCGGTCTCGGTTAAAAGCCGCTCAATCTCTTTTAAGCCTCGTTGCCAGAATTTTTGATCGGTAATATCTAAGCCAATTTGCTTAAAGATCTCTTGCGGATAGGCCGATAAGCCAGCGGAGAGGAATTGCTTCACTTTAGCCATATTCTTTTTATCTTCTCGGACCAGGGCTTGGAGCGATTTAGAAATTAAGAGCCCACTCGCATAAGAGTAAACATAGAAGAAGTTGCGGATATGACTCCAATAGACCCACCAGTTTTCCGCTCCGGAGGATTGTTCTACCGCCGGACCCATGTAGCTTGCCATATGCTTCTGGAAGATTTTCCCGATTTCTTCTTTAGATAAGTAGCCTTTCTCTCTGAAAGATTTATGCAGTTCTTGCTCAAAGCGATAACAGGCCACTTGGCGGAAGATGGAGGAAATATCGTCATTTAACTTGGCCATTTGGAGGGCAAAGCGGTTTTCTGAATCAGTTTCCGTCTCCAGTGTTTCTAAGACAAAGTCTTCCATAAAGGTGCTTGCCACCTCGGCGGTAGCAAGCGAGGAGCCAAAGTAAATCGCCGGTTGACTCACTCGCATCAATTCATTGTTAATGCCGTGGCCCAATTCATGAGCGAGGGTTAAAACATCGCGGAGCTCGCCATTATGATTTAGGAGAATATACGTGGGAGAAGTGATTAGACCGTCAACGCAGAAGGCGCCACCAGCTCGGCCCAGTTTAGAATAAACGTCAATCTGACCGTTCTTAAGGAAGCGGTCAAAGATAGCGCGGAACTCGGGATCTAAATTGGAGAAAGTCTTTTGGACTAGCGCCACGGCTGATTCATAAGGATAGTTAGACGCCATTTTTCCCACCGGTACATTGCGCTCGTGATAAGCGAGCCTTTTTAAGCCTAAAGCTTTGGCCTTAAGCGTGTAAAAGCGCCGGGCGAGGGGGAAAGCTTTTTCCACCGCCGCGAGCATCGCATCCACGGTCTCACTTTCAATCCCATCGCTTAAGTGGCGAGAAGCATCCGGACGTGAGAAATGACGGAGCTCATCATTAGTCTTTTTATTATCTAAAATGGCATTTAATTCATGTTCACCCAAAGTGCTGTGAGTGGCCACAATTTCATTGAAGGCTCGCGCCGCTTGATCTCTAATCGTTTTCTTCCGGTTCGACATTAACGACATAATTTCTTCAAACGAGCGAGACTTACTTTTACCATCATCACCTTTTAAGATTCGCGTTTCTTTGGTGAGAAAGTTAGAGGTTAAATCCACCCACTTACCATAAGCCGGGGCGCCTTTAAGGGTTAAGATTTTTTCCTCGCCTTCGGCTAATAAATATTTGGCATTTTTAAAAAGGTCAGCGAGGAGGTGATGATAGGGTTTTAGCTCATTGCTTGCTAAAAACTTTTTTTGTGTCTCCACCGGGATTTTAGCCAAGCGATTGAAGAAGAATTCTAAGCCATTGCTCATCTCTCGGGCTGTATCCGTTACTTTGGCCTCAGCCGCTTTCAGTTTAGGATCAAGTTCATCTTGGGCCCGGCGGAGGTGATAGTAGTAACCAGCTTGGCCATCAGCGCCGGTATGAGTTAACCAAGCATCGTATTCTTTTAAGGCAGTGGCTAGGACTTTCGGCTCGGTTAAATAGTTTGGCGTTTTCTGCCATTTAGTAATAAATTTATAACCCTCACTCTTAACCCGGGCCAATTCTTTGGCCAATATCTTGCTATCATCGGATTGTAACAGGGGAGTTAAGTCCCAAACCGTTTTTAATTTTGTTTTAGACATTTTTAGTTCGTTCTAAAGTATTAATCTCGTCTTGTAATTGTCGCTCTTTCATTTCCAGGTCTTTAATCGCTAAACTAAGTCGGGTCTTATCAATCGCTCGGACATGGGTGAGGCCGGCGTGAGCGGCGAGCTCTCGTTCTTTATTTTTAGTTGCTTGTCTGTTTTGGTTAGCACTTAGACTAGCATTTTGAGCTTCTCTTGTTAAGTTTTTAACTTTCGCGTCTAATTGATTGATCAGGCGCTTCTTTTCTTGGATTAGAGCCTCTTTCCGCGCCAAATCTTGTTCTAGCGCTTTAGCTGTTTTCCTTCCGGTAACTTGATTGTTAGGGACTTTAAACCGGCCGATTTTACCCATTATCGATTTAATCTGACTGGTGACTTGGAGTAAACGGGATTGCTTCTGCTTCAATTCAAAATCGGTTTTGGTCTTAAGTTGTTTATTACTAGTGTTAGTAGTTTTAACTTGCGTTAATTTACCTTCCAATTCTTTCAACTCTCGTTCCAATTTATCTAATTGCCGTTTTTCCGCTTCAATTTCGGCCTGATGTTTATTGATCTCTTTAATTATCTCTCGTTCTGCTTGATTAGGTTGATTAAGTTTGGATTGTCCGTCAGCTTTCAATTCTGTTCCTAAGTTCCTAATCTGATTATCTAGAGTCTGCTTTTCTTCTTCCAGTTTTTGTTCTTCCACTTTCAATTCTTCAACTTCCCGTTGGGTCTGATTCGCCGCACTTTTTTCTTCTGTTTCACCTCGTTCTGCCGCGCGGGCCGCGATAGTCAGATCTTTCTCTTCTTTTTCTAGAGTAGCGAGGGAACCACGTTCTTGAATCAGTTTTTGATTAATGGTCTTTAGTTCACTGGTGGTTTGGCTATCTTTAGAACTAGATACACTAGGATAGTTTCTAAGATCCCGAGTAAGCGCCGCCGAGCGCTCGGCAGCGCGGGCGAGCTCTGTTTCAATCAACTTCAGCTCTCCCCGTTTGCGAGTGAGATCTTGTTTTAAATTACGAAGGATGGCTTGTTTGCCAGCAATAATGGTTTTATTACGGGTTTTAGCCTCGCGAGCTTCGCGTTCTTCTGCTTCACGTTTTTCGGCTAGGGCTTTAGCTTTGTCGTCCATAGACCCAAGTTTACAACTTTTCCTTCAATCGGTACAATAGGAAGACTTATGAAGCGTTGGCAAATTGAGCTAATTACTGGTGTTGGAGTTTTTGTTTTAGGACTAATTTTAGGTCACTTTTTTTGGTTTGGCGCTGGTGGAAATTCTTTAATCCTTATTAGAGAAAAAAGTAATGATCAACCGCTTATCAATCCTATAATTTCTTGTGATCTGGGAATTGGGGGAGATTCTTTTACCGAGATGAATTCCCTTAAAGATCAATTGAATAGTCAAATTTACATTTTTAAACAAAATCATCAAGCTAGCGCGGTATCAATCTACTTCCGTCGGCTTAATGCTGGCCGCTGGTTTGAGATTAATGGTGAAGATCTTTATCGACCCGCGAGTTTGCTTAAGGTAATGACGGCTATTGCCACTATGCGTTATGCCGAGGATCATCCTGGTTATTTAAATCAGTATGTGACTTATCATGATCAAGTCTTTAATGATCCAGATGAAGCCAAAATGGGAGTTTTACCTCTTCAACCAGGCGGGTCTTATCAGGTCTCAGCCCTAATCTCTCGTTTACTAACTTATTCTGACAATGGGGCCAATAATCTTTTAATCGATTCTTTGCCTGATTCGGCAGTAGAAGATGTGGGCCAAGATTTAAATATTAATCCACCAGAGGATACCAGTGCCCCATTTATGTCGGGACGGATTTATTCCCTTCTCTTCCGCGTTCTCTACAATGCTTCTTATTTAAATAGTCAAGACTCTGAACACTTGTTAGAGATTCTGAGCAATGCCACTTTTACCAAAGGTTTAGTCGCCGGGGTACCGAGCGGAGTAAAAGTGGCGCATAAATTTGGTTTAAGAACTCCAACCGACTTACCACCTAGTGAGGCTAATGCAGATAATGAACTCCATGATTGCGGTATCGTCTATTATTCTAAACACCCCTATTTCCTTTGTGTAATGACTCGAGGAGATAATCAGGTGGCGCTGGAAGGAGTGATTAAAACTATTTCCCAAATAACTTATGAGTGGGTAGATAACTTTTGGCAAAATCAATGACCAATCAAGCAGTAGCCGTATTTGGCGGAGGTTGCTTCTGGTGTACGGAAGCAGTGTTTAAAATGATGAAAGGAGTGAATGGAGTAATGCCTGGTTATGCTGGTGGTACTGTGCCTAATCCAACCTATGAACAAGTTAGCAGTGGTAACACTGGTTATGTGGAGGTAGTGAAAATAGATTATGATCCAAGCCAAGTAAAATATCACGATTTGTTACTTGTCTTTTTTGGCAGTCATGACCCGACGACTCTAAACCGCCAAGGGAATGATGTGGGGACCCAGTATCGGTCAGTCATCTTTTATACTTTTCCAGAACAGAAAAAAGAAGCGGAAGAAATGATTAAAGAGATTAATGAGAGCAATAGCGCGGGGGCTAAAGCGGTGACGACAGTTGAGTCTTTAACCAATTTTTATCCAGCTGAAGATTATCATCAGAATTACTTCGCCACTCATCCCAGTAACCCGTATTGTCAGTTGGTAATTAACCCTAAGTTAGAAAAGGTTCAAAAACAATTTGCTAATTTATTAAAAACTTTAGAATAAAAATATGCAAGAAAAAATGTCAGAAGAAGAATTTAAGCAAAAATTAACTCCGGAGCAATACGCCATTTTACGGCAGAAGGGGACGGAAGCTCCGTTCTCTGGTAAGCTTGCCCCAGCTAAAGATGGAGTTTATCGTTGTGTGGCGTGCGATAATCCGCTCTTTAAGGCCGATGCCAAATTTGATTCCGGTACCGGCTGGCCCAGCTTTGATCAAGCTCTCCCGGGTGCGGTTAAACTTATACCGGATGACTCCCACGGCATGCACCGGACCGAAGTGACCTGCGCTAAATGTGGCTCGCACTTGGGCCACTTATTTAACGATGGACCGACGGATACCGGCCAGCGTTATTGTTTGAATTCAGTCTGCTTAAGTTAGAAGATTAAATAGAAGAGAAATACTGGCTGTACTTGCCTACGAAGGGGAGTTCTTTTTCTTCACCTTTGCTAACGTTGATAATGCCGATAATGGCTAAAATGAGCGTAGCGAGATTAACTAAATCAATTAGAGGCCACAAGACCCACAGGGCCATACCTACAAACCACACAATTACCTCAATTACTAAGAGCACGAGAGCTTGCTTAATGTGGAACTTAACAAAGGAATCATCCTTGGCGATCAAGTAAGACACGATCACCAGCGGCCCTAAGTAGGCGAGGGCGGCCATCACCTTATTTTGATTGGTCATATAGCTTAATACTATACCAACTAGCGGATAATGGAAATGGTTTCGCCCAGTTCGGCACTTGGGGCTCTAACAGTGTAGCGGCCAGCAGTATCAACACTGACTGTATATTTAGTGTCATAGTCACTAGTGCTGGTCCAGTGAGCGCCAGTGGCGGTGGGGTCAAAGGGTAAACCGGCAGCAATGTAAGTGGGAGTTAAACAAGAGAGATCAATATTATTAGCCCCAGCGACGCTGGTAATATCATAGGTGGTACCAGCAGTTAGAGCGGGACAAGTATAATTAACAGTATCTACAGTAAAAGTTCCAGCAAAAACCCCTTTATTATCAGCAATTCTCTGACCAATAGCATTTAAAATCGTATTAACACTGCTCACGCGTTGGGAGTTGTGAGCTTGGGCAAATTGTCGCGCCGGATTGATAGCAATCAAAACAACTGTGGCTAAAATGGCGATGATCCCAATAACGACTAAGATTTCAATTAAAGTAAAACCTCTTCTCCTTTTCATAATTAAAAATAAAATTTTATTCTTAACTAATAATCATTTTATTATACCACGTTATTTATGGTGTAGTAGCTAATTCTATTTGAGAGACAACTTTAAGTGAGGTCGGATCTATATCAGTTTTTAAATTGGTGTAGATATCGTTTACTATTGCTTGAGTTACTATGGTTTTATAATAACCATTCGCTTGAATCGAGATTATTTGGCAGGGGTAGTTATTGATAGAATGAGTTTCGGGCGTAGTAAGGGTAAGATTAGAATTGCCAGCTAGTTTTATGATCCCAATATTTAAACATCCTTCAGCTAGAGATTGACTCATTTCCTTCAGTTCTGAATCAAGGACACTAACGCGAGCAACATAGCCAGTGAAGTTCAAGGTGCTAACGATTAAGAGGAGGATGGTCGCAATGAGCAAAACTGAGATTAAAGCGACAAAGCCATCTTTCATAATAAAATTTTGGTTAGAGTAAAGTCTTGGCCATTTAGGGTGAAAGTGACTTTAAGTACATCTCGACTGTTGACTGAAGAAATGGTGAAAAGTAAATCTGAAGCGGAGACATTGGCGGAAGTGAGAGCCGCGCCGGCAAAAGTGATTTTACCGGCGCTCAAGTTAAATTTGGCGATTAGACTATTCGTTTGAGCCTTAGTGACTCCGGTAAATAGATAATCAATTTTCCGCAAGACAAAGTTAGCTTCTTGATTAACAGCAGTTGACTCGGCATTTTTACCACTACTTTCTATAATCTGATTAGTAATCCCAAGTGCGGCCGTAATAATTGCGGAAAGTAAGACAATATAAAGCAAAGTCTCAATTAAAGTAAAACCACGCATATTTATAGATTGGGGCTAATGATTTTTAAAGCGTCGCCACTTTTATTGCTAAGATAAAGTTGATTATTGGCAAAGTCGATACCGCTCGCTTTATTAGAATAATCATATTGGCCAATTTTATTTGGTTTAGCCGGATCGGTCAGATCAAGCACTTGGAGCTCGCCACCAACTTGCGAGGTGGCGAGAAAGGCGTAATTGCCCGCGACGACTAAATCATTAATGCTTGAATTAAGATTATAAAAGCCCAATTCTTGGGGATTGGTAGGATCGCTAATATCTAAAATATAGAACTCATTACTGCCAACCGTCCGGCCTAAATATAATTTATTACCAACTACTTTAACGCTTTTACCATTACCAGAACCCTTTGGAGCATTGAAGCCGCCGACCCTTTTAATGGCGCTTGGGTCGCTAATATCAAGAACGGTTAATTCTTCATCATTAGGTGTGGCGAGATACGCATAATTACCTTTAACGTAAATGGCATTAACGCCGGCCCCCACCTCCCAACTTCCCAGTTCAGACGGACTACTCGGGTTAGCCACGTCAATAATGTGGAATTCACCCAACTGACTTTTATTCGTCCCTAAATAAACTCGCGAGCGATAATAAAAAATACTATTGCCAATCGTAGCATCGGTGTACGTCCCGGGTAGTTTATAAGACTTTTTAACCGTAGGGGCGCTGTCATCACTAATATCAATAATCTGTAATTGGGCATTGCGACTACCATTAGCAACGTAAGCAAAGCGGGCGGTGGCATCAAGGGCATTAAGTCCGGGGCCGGTGTCTAAGCTAGAGATAGTTTTACCGTCTTTGATAATAAAAAAATCGGCATCACTGGCCGCAGAAGGATTAACGGTGAGGTAAGTAGTTTGTTCAACGGTGTCTATATCGCTTGCTGGATTAGTGCTCGGCACAATACCTAAAGAAGTACTGATGTTTAAATTGCGCCAATCGCCAAAGGGCGCGTCTAAAATACAATCGCCGCCAAGATTAATAGCTTCAACGGGGTTAGTTAGGGCAGTAAAAAGGTCAGTAGTTTGGGGGCGGAGAGGAGTGGTCTGCCATTTGATACTGCTCGTGATATTTTTTACACAATTAGAAATGTCGGCGACGCTAATCTCGGCCGGAAGGCTTGTTTCATCCCAATTATTGGTAGTGAGCGTGGTTTTAAAATTTTCTAAACTGGTCCGGGCTTGGTAAATGGCTTGGTTGGCGAGGCTGGTATCTAGGGCCACCGCTTGATTGCCGAAAGAGATGATTGCTGCCCCGCCAATAATGAGCGTAAAAATGGAGAAAGCGATCAGCAATTCCAAAGTGCTCATTTTGGCAATTTATTTCTCGGCTAGTTTGTGGGGATTGTGATTGGGACAAGCTTTGTTGGAACAGCGTTCAGGAATAGTCTTAGTCCCTTCCATCATCAGGGAGCCACAGAGCTGACAAATGTTGCCCGTTGGTTTGGACTTAATAATATTTTTACACTCGGGGTAATTAGAACAACCGTAGAAGACGCCATAACGGCCGCGCTTTTCTCCCATTGTACCTTTTTTACACACTGGACAGACCACGCCAGTGTCGCCGGCGCGTTCGGCATTTTCATCCTTCTTAATAAATTTACACTTTGGATAACGCGAGCAAGAAATAAACTTGCCAAAGCGGCCCTCGCGTTCTACAAGCTTTCCTTCGCCGCATTCAGGGCACATTTCACCGGTTTCCTTCGGTCCTTCCAACTCTTTTCCCTCCAGGGTTAAGGCGCCGGTGCAAGCGGGGAACTTGGCACAAGAGTAGAACTTGCCGCCCCGACCAAGCTTAATAATCATTGGGCCGCCGCAGACCGGGCACTTAATATCTTTTGGCGCTTCACCTAGATTAGTCATTTTCTCAATTTTCTTTTTACTTTTAATCGCTTGGGTGAAGGGGCCGTAGAAATCTTTAAGCGTTTTCTCATAACTGCGCTCGCCACTTGCGATCTCGTCCAACTCGTTTTCCATCTCAGCGGTGAAGGAGTCGCTAATGTAATTGGCAAAGTGTTCTTCTAAGAAGCCGCTCACTACTTCACCGGTCTCGGTGGGGCGCAAGCTCCGATTCTCCTTCTCCACATAACCGCGATCGACAATAGTTTTAATAATCGCGGCGTAAGTGGAGGGTCGGCCAATACCGCGCTTCTCCAACTCCTTTACCAAACCAGCTTCAGTATAGCGATTGGGCGGCTCGGTTTGTTTACCCAGACTTGCCAACTTTTTGAGAGTTAACGTTTCTTTTTCAGTAAAGGCCGGTAAAATATTTTCTTCTCCGCGAGCCGCCGGATCGGCGGCGAGCCAACCGTCAAAGATGACGCGTGATCCGGTGACCGTAAAGTCGGGCACAGCCTCATTACTTGCGCTCGCGGTAATAGTGGTCCGGGCCAAGCGAGCATCACTCATCTGGCTCGCCACCGCTCGTCGCCAAATTAATTCGTATAACTTTTTTTCTTGGGGACTGGTACCAGCGCTACCAGTGCTGGCATGGGTGGGTCGGATCGCTTCATGCGCTTCTTGCGCATTTTTACTTTTGGTAGCGAAGGTTTGGGCTTGGTGATACTTATCGCCAAATTTTTGCTTCACCACGCCGGCAATCTCGCCCAAGGCTTGTTGACTTAAGTTGGTTGAGTCGGTGCGCATATAAGTGATGTGTCCGGCTTCATACAACTTCTGGGCTAAGCGCATGGTGATGGCGGGGGAGTAGCCTAGGCGAGACGAGGCGGCCTGTTGCAGAGTAGAAGTGGTAAAGGGCGCGCGGGCCCGCCGCTTCACTTCTGATTCTTCTACTTTACTCACTTGCCAATCAGACTTTTTACCGGCGGCCACAATTTTATCGGCCGCTTCTTCCGTCTTTGGTTCTTCCACGCAAGTAAATTCCACATCTTGACCGGCTTTCCCGGCGAGTAAAGCGGTAATCACCCAAAACTTTTCTGGGATAAAAGCTTTAATCTCTCGCTCCCGTTCTACTAATATGCGCAGGGCTGGAGATTGCACCCGACCGGCCGAGAGACCATAACGAAGTTTAGTCCAAATTAAGCCAGATAAGTCGTAACCAAAGAGCCGGTCCAAGACGCGACGCGCTTCTTGCGCGGAGCGCAACTTCTCGTCAATCGCCCGCGGGTGAGTCATTGCTTCTTGCACCGCTTCTTTAGTAATCTCATGGAAGACAATCCGTTTAGGATTCTTTAACTTCAGCGCTTCACTCAAGTGCCAAGCAATGGCCTCACCCTCGCGGTCGGGGTCAGTGGCGAGGATTACTTCCTCCGCCTTTTTGGCCAGCATCGCTAAATCATGTACCACTTTTTCTTTGCCTTTGCTAATTTCATAATGGGGGATGAAGCCGCCCGGGATATCAATGGCGTTTTTATTAGATTTAGGCAGGTCGCGAATGTGACCGACGCTCGCGCGGACGGTATATTTACCCGCCTTGCCGTCGGGCAGGTTATCCAGATATTTAGAAATTGTTTTGGCCTTCGCTGGTGATTCAACGATCAATAATTTAGACATTAATCATAAGTATTACCTGTAAAGTACTTTTTTGGCAAATTTCAACTGAGTCGCACTTCACCCATAGTTTCTTTAATTAAGCCCTTAATTTCTAAGATCGCGAGGGTTTGGTTGGCGTCGGCGGCGGTGAGGTCCGACAACATAATGAGTTCATCGCGCGGGAGCGGTTCTACTTGCAAGAGTTCCACCATTTTCTGCTCATTCTCCGATAAATTGGCAAATAAACTGGCTTGTTTACTTTCTTCTGCCACTTCCGTTTTAAACCCGAGCGCTTCTAAAATATTTTCGGGCTTAGTAATTGGTGTGGCTCCTAATCTAATTAATTCATTGGTCCCTTTAGACCCGGGGTTAAAGATTGAGCCGGGCACGGCCAAGACCTCACGATTATAATCAAGCGCGAGGCGAGCGGTAATGAGGGTGCCAGACTTTTCTCCCGCTTCTATTATTAAGGTGGCTTTACTTAAAGCGGCCATGAGGCGATTGCGTTTAGGGAAGGTGTGGATGCCGGCCGGCATCAGGGGCTCATACTCGGCCACCAGGGCGCCACCGGCGGCCACAATTTCATCCGCCAAACGTTTATTAGATGAAGGGTGAATGACCGAGCGATCTAAACCAGAACCAGGGAAGGCAAGCGTGGGTAAGTGGGCCTTAAGTGCTGCTTTGTGCGCAATAGTATCAATGCCTACCGCTAGACCAGAAACAATTGCGACCGGATAACCGGCTAGACTGGCAATTAACTCCTCACACACTTCTTTACCGTAATTAGAGAAGCGGCGCGAGCCGACGACGGTGAGAAAGATAAAATCAGGGGCCGGCCACTCGCCTTCAATAAAAAGTTGCTTGGGCGGATCGGCCATTTCCTTCAACCCTTCCGGAAATTCCTTTGGCAATAATTTTCTGATCTCGTTCACTTAAATATTGTAGCAGAAATTTTTTTATGGTATGTTAATAATTAGGTCAGCACAACACTTGGGAGGGGTTAATATGGGCGTAGAGTTTGTCTCTTTAGATAGGCTTGGTGATGATGATATTAAAATGATTGTGCCACTCGGTGCAAAAATCATTCCTTACCCAGTAGTTCCGGTAGTTACCGCCGCTCAGCCTTCGGGCTGAGCTTTTCCTTTTTAGCTAAATTTTGCTATTCTATTTTCATGTTGGATATTAAGTTTATTAAAGAGAATAAGGATCTAGTCCAGAAGGCAATTCTCGATAAGAAGGGCGGCCCAGTGGACTTGGATCAAGTGGTGGCGCTCGCCGACCTGCGCAAGACTCTTCGGCAAGAAGTGGATGATTTAAACCGGCAGAAGAATGAAGCGGCGGCCGCCCGCGATATTGAGGTAGGTAAAGCGATTAAAGAAAAGCTCCAAGCGACAGAAGAGAAGGTGCGCGAGGCCGATAAAGAATTAATGGCGCTGATGAATCTGATCCCTAATCTTCCATCACCCGATACGCCAATTGGTCCGGATGAATCGGGGAATAAAGTTCTGCGAGTAGTGGGGGAGAAGCCACACTTTGATTTTAAGCCTAAAGCGCATTGGGAATTGGGCGAGAGTTTGGGCTTAATTGATAATGAGAAGGCGGCCGAGATCTCTGGCGCTCGCTTCACTTACTTGAAAGGTGATTTGGCTTTACTCCAATTCGCTCTACTTGATTTGGCCCTTAAGACTATTACCAATGCCCAAACTGTTGCGAAAATAGTGAAAGATGCTGGATTGGAAGTAAGTGCCAAGCCATTTACCCCAGTTATCCCGCCGGTGATGATTAAACCGGCTATTCTTAATCGTATGGCCCGCCTGGAGCCGCGGGAGGATCGCTATTATCTGGAGAAGGATGATCTCTTTTTAGTTGGCAGTGCGGAACATACTTTGGGGCCGATTCATATGGACGAGACTATTGCCGAGGAGCAGTTACCCATTCGTTATGCTGGTTATTCTACCGCTTTCCGTCGCGAGGCCGGTTCTTATGGTAAAGATACTAAGGGTATTCTTCGGATGCATCAATTTGATAAATTAGAGATGGAATCATTTTGCTTGCCCGAGCAGTCTTATCAAGAGCAAGAACTGATGGTGGCGATTCAAGAATATTTAATGCAAGCGCTTAAGTTGCCCTATCAGGTAATGCTAGTGTGCACGGGTGATATGGGTTTCCCCGATCATCGCCAAATGGATATTGAAACGTGGATGCCCGGCCAAGAGGCCTATCGCGAGACTCACAGCGCCGATTTAATTGGCGGCTTCCAACCGCGGCGACTTAATACTAAAGTAAAGCGGGCAAATGGTGAGACCGAGCCGGTGCATATGAATGACGCCACCGTCTTTGCTATCGGCCGGATGTTGATTGCGATTATGGAGAATTATCAGACTGCTGACGGCAGTATTACTGTTCCGGAAGTTCTTAAGTCTTATTTAGGCAAGGAGAAAATTGGATGAGCTCGCGGGAGGCCATTTTAGCTCGGGCTAAGAATCGCCGCCGCCGGCAAAGAAATTTAAAATTAATGGCGGCGGCGGCTCTCACTCTCACTCTCATCGCTCTTCTAATTTGGTCAGTTGAGACAAGTTATTTACGAATTAGCACGGTCTATGTTACCGGGACGATTGCCATTTCTGGTGAAGAAATAAAATCTCTGACTCAAACTATTTTAGCGGGTGATTACTTTAACCTTATTCCTAAGAATCACTTCCTCTGGTATCCCCGGGAGGAAATTAAGCAAGCGATTCTTACTCATTATCCACGGGCCGAGCAAGTAAGTGTGGGCTGGTCCTCGCCTACGGCGATTACGATTAATCTTAAAGAGCGGGCGCCAGAAGTTTTAGTCTGTGGCGAACATTGCTTCTTTGCTGACTCCACGGGCTTAATTTATGCATCTGCGCCCATTTTCTCTCAACCGGTTTATTTAATCTGGAATTTAGGTAGTACTACGGCCAATCTTAATCAATTAATTGTTCCGACTAATCAATTTGTTGCCCTTAATTCTGCCGCCAATTATTTTACCGCCGTGTTTAAACATCGGGGTTTAAGCGCTTGGCAAATTACCACTATTAAGGGATTAACCATCAACGATTTCCAACTCCTGGCAGTAAATTTAAAAAACAATCAACAATTGCCGATCTTAGTTACTGCTCAAGCGGTGGCTACGGCCTCGGCCCAGAATTTAGATTTAACGCTTGATTACTTACTTGGTTCAAGCACCGTGCCGGTAATGCCGCCACTTGAGTATCTTGACCTTCGTTTTGGCAATAAAGTTTTCTATAAATAAGTTTAATCTTGTATAATAAAGTGGTATGGACTTTCTGGTCGTAGCCCTGGCTTATGGCAAGTGGCATTATAGTAATGCTCTTCTCGCGATCATTAACTTGTGGCGAAATTTTATTTGGTTCTGGACTAAGTTTTTTTCCATTTCTGATTTGGTTCAGACTTGGCTTGCACCGTGGCGGCGTTTAAGCGAGTCATATGGTGACAGTCTAGATCTTAAAGTGTATGCGGAAGCGTTTTTTATCAACTCGTTTATGCGTTTGGTGGGTGTGATTATCAAGACTATAGTTATCTTGATTTGGCTCTTGGTAGTGATAGGGACAATTATTGCTGGGATCTTAGCGTTTTTAATTTGGCTGTTTTTACCTTTACTTATCGTGTTATTTTTTATCGCCGGCTTCCATTTAATCATCAGCGCCTAATATGCTCATCGATCAATTAAAGAAAAGCAAATTTTATCCTGCTCTATGTCTAGAACGCTGGTTTAACACCTGGCGTCGCCGGCAAGCTTTGGGCTTCCTCCTAACTTTACTGTTGTTTAGTTTGGCCGGTGGTATTTTCTGGCGCTTGCCCCGTTTAAGCGGAGTGGGAATAATTGCTCTTGATCTGCTTATTATCATTCAGTGTTTAGATTGGTTTTATCGTTTTTATTATTTCAAGCGTTTGCTACCCGTTAAAGATAATCTTGATCCTCTAGCTGGACAATTTATTTTAGCCGCTAGTATTAAGGGTGATTATTTAGCCGCTTTCGGCGCTTCGCCATTCGGCTCGCGCCTGCTACTACGCTTGGGTATCAGTCAAGAAAAATTTTCTTCCCTCCTTTTACCGGAACGAGAAATGATTGTAGATTTACCGGCCCCGCTTGAGGCGCGGCTTGATTGGCCCCTGCTCGCTTCGCTCCTTTTTAATGCTTCCGCGCCGCTTAAAAAATTGTGTGCCGAGGAGGGAATCACCGCCGCTGACTTTAACACTGTCGCTCTGGTGGTGGAGTGGGAATATGATCAAGTCGATACTAAGCGGCAGTGGTGGAGCCGAGCCGCCTTTGACGCTTTGCCAACCATTGGGGCGGATTGGGCTTATGGTCAGCGCTTTTGGCTCCAGCGTTATACTCGCGAAGTTGAGTTTTATGATGGCGGTTTAGAACCAGTTGATGAGAGCGCTCTCTCCCGTCTAGAAACAGTGCTTGCGCGCTCGCGCGGGGCCAACGCTTTAATCGTTAGTCGCGCCGGAGATGAGGGTCTTAATTTGCTCGCCGCTCTCTCTCGTCGCGCTCGCAGTAGCCAAGCGCCAGTGACGATTCAGGGCAAGCATTTTTTAGTTTTAGCCGTTAGTCCATTTCTAGCCAACTTTGCCGAGCGGCATCAATGTGAGACGGCGCTTATTGCTTTATTTGAAGAAGCGGTACGGGCGGGGAATGTGGTTGTGGTAATTGATAATCTAAACGTTTTATTAACCGGTATGAGAAATTTGGGCACAGATTTACCCGGTTTATTGGAGCCCTATCTCACTCATCCCTCTTTCCAAATTGTGGCCATAGCGGAAACGAGAGAATTTAATGACAAAATCGCTTCCCTAGCAGCGATCACAGAGCAATTTGAGCTTATCCGTTTAGACGGAGGAAAAAATAGCGATAATCTCCTTGGCGCTTTACGGGCGGCTAAGGTGATCGAGGATGAATATAATCTTCTCTTCACTTATCGGGCAATCAAGGAATTGGCTCGAGCTGCCGAGAGTTATTTTGCGAGTGAAGGTGCACCCAGTAGTGAATTAGCCGATCTATTAATTGAGATTGCCCCGTGGCTCTCGGCGCGGAGAATCACTTTAGTTAGTCGAGAGAATGTTCTTGATTATTTACGGGAAAAAACGCAAATTCCCCAAGGGGCGGTGAGTGCGGAAGAGAAGTCGCAATTGCTTAATTTAGAATCAATTCTCCACCAGCGGATTATTGGCCAAGCTGAAGCGGTGAAGGTGGTAGCTGAAGCAATGCGTCGGGCGCGGGCTGATCTTAAGCGGGAGGATAAACCAATTGCTTCTTTCCTCTTTCTTGGGCCCACGGGCGTGGGGAAAACGGAGACGGCTAAGGCTTTAGCGGCGACGATGTTTAAATCCGAGGAGCGTTTGCTCCGCGTGGATATGTCGGAGTATGGGGCCGAAGATTCTTTAGATCGGTTGGTGACTAATTTAGGCGCTCTGGTCCGGGCTAATCCTTATGGTGTAATCTTGTTTGATGAGTTTGAGAAGAGTCATCTTAAAGTCCGTAATCTTTTCCTCCAGATTTTGGATGAGGGCTTTTTCTCCGATCAGCTCGGCAAGCGAGTGTTGCTCCGTGAGCACTTGCTTATTGCCACTTCCAATGCTGGGGCGGAAATGATTTGGGATTTAGTAAAGGAAAATAAAAGTTTAGCTGCGGCCACGGATGAGTTGATTGACGCGCTAGTTCATCAAGCAGTTTTTACTCCCGAATTGTTAAATCGCTTTGATGCGACGATTATCTTTAAGCCGCTCACTAATCCAGAATTGATTTTAATCGCCACTAAATTGCTTGCTACTTTAGCCGAGAAATTAGCGGGGGAAGGCGTTAAATTAGTGGTGACCAAAGACTTGGCCCAAACGGTGGCCACTAAGGGGGCGAATAAAGTCTTTGGCGCCCGGCCGATGCAACGCTTTATTCAGGATAGTTTAGAAGATCAAATTGCCAAGGGCTTGCTGACCGGGACAATTAGCCGCGGCCAAGAAATTTCTTTTGATCCCGCTACCCTAATTTTAAATGAGAAAAAATAAGGGGAAAATTAAATTGGCTCTTGCCACCTTAGTGGTGGTATTTTTTGGTGTGGCACTGGCCGGTTTAAGCTTTACTTTGCCGGGGATGCTTGATTATCTCTTCACTGGTCATGATTATATAAGTTATGATTTGGCCGCGAACAATACCACTAGCGCCGCGGCGCTAGTCGAAAAAATTTCTCTCGGTAATGTGAGCGCGACGCCGGTGTTTATCCCGCCGGCCACCGGGAAAGTAATTAGAGTGGATTTATCGGCCATGAAGCTCTCGCTGTATCAAGATGGCACAGTAGTAGCGACAATTGATATCTTGGCCCGGGGTCGGCCGGGGAGTCCGTGGGACACCCCGGCCGGGGAATACTCGGTTTTAACGAAAGAAGAAAATCATTATTCATCTATTGGTAATGTGAATATGCCGTGGAGTCTACAATTCTTTGGCAACTTCTTTATCCATGGCTGGCCAACGTATCCGGACGGCAAGGCGGTGCCGGCCGGCTTCTCGGGAGGCTGCGTCCGCCTCTCAACGCCGGCGGCTAAACAAGTTTATGCTTTTGCCGATGCGGGGACACGAGTGTCTGTTTACGGTTTAAGCACTAACACTTCCAACTATGTCCCGCATTATGAGAGTTCTAAATCCTTTTTCCTTTTAAATCATCCTCAACCGCTCACTCTTTCCACTACTGCTTATTTAGTCGCCGATTTGGAAACGGGTGAGATCATCACTCAAGATCAAATGAATAAAGTGGTGCCGATTGCCTCGCTCACTAAACTAATGACCGCCCTCGTGTCGCTTGAAGTGCTCAATCAAGAAAAGGTGGTGACCGTGTCTAAAACGGCGGCAGCCATGCCGCCAACTTCTGGTGGTTTAAGAGCGGGGGAGAAAATTAAGACGAGTAATCTCCTCTATCCACTTTTACTTGTCTCGGGCAATGACGCCGCCGAGCAATTGGCTGAAGGGTATGGTCGGGAGCAATTTGTAAAAACGATGAACACCAAAGCGACGGCGATTGGTCTGTCGCAAACCTTCTTCACCGATCCAACCGGTCTGGACGCCGGCGATGTCTCGTCTGCTTTTGACCTCGCTAAACTAGCTCATTATCTCTATACCTATAAAGAGCACATCTGGGAGATTACTAAATTACCGGCATTTACTTTAAGTGGTCATGTGTGGAAGAGCTTTAATAATTTCCACGATAATACTTTTGATTATTTGGGCGGGAAGATTGGCTTTACCGACGAGGCCAAGCAAACGCAAGTAGCCATTTTCTCGGT
>JAHFNY010000011.1 GCA_023267075.1 Candidatus Vogelbacteria bacterium | reverse complement strand
CTTATTGCGAACGTACGGCCGCTTTTTTGCCGAGTTCCTTGAGGAGCAATCACCCGTTCGCCTTAGTCTTCTCGACTAGACCACCTGTGGCGGTTTGCGGTACGGTTTCCAAATAAATAAGTTTAGAGGTTTTTCTGGGAAGCGCGCTAAGCCAAATTTCTCCTGGCGAACCAGAAAATTTTCTCACCGCTTGGAGTTAATGACAGCCGGATTTACCTAACTGTCCTCCTCACGGCAAGAACGCAAAACCACTAATGCGCTTGACTGACTGCACTCCGTCGCCCCATCACTTTACTTGGAAGTCACGGAATATTAACCGTGTGTCCATCGGGTGCGGCTTTCGCCATCCCCTTAGGACCGACTAACCCTTGGCTGATTATCATTGCCAAGGAAACCTTGGTCTTTTGGCGGGCAGGGATCTCACCTGCCTTGCGGTTACTTGTGCCAACATTCTTACTTCCTGACGCTCCACCCCAACGCTCACGCGGGGGCTTCACAGCCGACAGGAACACTCTCCTACCACGCTACCTCGCCGAAGCGAGATAACATCCGCACCTTCGGTATCACGTTTAAGCCCCGATTATCTACGGCGCAAAATCTCTTAATGAGTGAGCTATTACGCTTTCTTTAAATGATGGCTGCTTCTAAGCCAACATCCTCACTGTCTGAGAAACTTCACCTCCTTAAGACGCACTGAACGTGAATTTAGGGACCTTAGATGGCGATCTTGGGCTGTTTCCCTTTTGACCAGCGGAGCTTAGCCCCCGCAGTCTAACTGCCTAGTAGTGGCCCTCGGTATTCGGAGTTTGATAGGATTGACGAGCTTTCGCCCTGTTCATTCCTGCCAGTGCTCTACCCCCGAGGGGTAATCTAGACGCTAACCCTAAAGCTATTTCGGAGAGAACCAGCTATTACCGAGTTCGATTAGCTTTTCACTCCTTACCACAAGTCATCCGATAGTGTTGCACGGCTAAACGGTTCGGGCCTCCCCCTCGCTTTCGCGAGGGTTCACCCTGCTCATGGTAAGCTCACCCGGCTTCGGGTCTTATGCATACGACTTATATTTCGCGCTATTAACACTTGGTTTCCCTTTGACTCCACCCGTTAAGGTTTAGTCAAGCCGCAAGCATAAACTCGTTGGCTCATTCTTCAATAGGCACGCCGTCAGTCGCCAAAGGCGACCTCCGACTCCTTGTAAGCAAATGGTTTCAGGATCTATTTCAACGCCCTAACCGGGCTGCTTTTCACCTTTCCCTCACGGTACTTGTTCACTATCGATCTCTAAATGTATTTAGCCTTGCGAGTTAGTGCTCGCGGATTCCCTCAAGGCTGTCGTTCCTCGAGGTACTCAGGAATAATGGCAAAAGAGTCATTGTATTTTCGCCTACCGGGTTATTACCGTCTATGACGTGGCTTCCCAGCCACTTCAGCTAACACAACAATTTTTTACTCTTCTAGTAAACTACGCCACTACCCTACAACCCCAACCTTATTGCTAAAGTTGGTTTGGGCTTGTCCCCGTTCGCTCGCCGCTACTAAGGGAATCAACGAAGCTCCTTAATCCTGGCGATAACTATTATCGCCAAAATTAAAAAGCTTCAACTTGGTTTCTTTTCCTCCAGGTACTGAGATGTTTCACTTCCCTGGGTGCGCTCTCCTCGCTTACGCTGGAGCTATCTCGGTTTACGAGATAAGGTTTCCCCATTCGGAAATCTTCGGATCAAAGGCTGCTACGCGCCTCCCCGAAGCGTATCGCCGCTACGCTGCGTCCTTCATCGCCATTTAGAGTCTAGGCATCCACCATTTGCTCTTAGATCTCCTATTAGGAAATCTAAAAACTGCTATATTTTTTACCCCGACTTACGTCGAGGTTGATTGCTTTTGTTTAATGCTTTTACCTAACTAAATTGTCAAAGTACGTTCGTGGGTATCGCTAGAAATAAAAGAACCGCCCGATGGCGGCTTCCGTAGGCCAACTTAAATTGAAAGCGCCTATGGTTCCCGCCTAGTTAGTTGATTCTTCTTATTCATATCGATACCAGCCATTATACACGCCCCAAAACGGCCGTCAAGCGCTTGCAAAAACCCTCGCTAAAACCCAAAAGCCGGATCCCGTTTCCGAGGTCCGACTTACGATAAATTAAGGGTATTTTAGCCCTTACCAAGTATAGTCTTTACATCCCACTAATAAGAAAATTGCCATAATCATTTCTTGGTTTACCAAAATTTCGAGATAACATAGCATTAATGCCCCTCAGAGATTCCTCATAAACTTTTTTTTCTTTTTGTATTCTTTCTAATTCAAGGGAACGAGGCACTATGTCCCAACTCCAACCAGGTTCATGGATTTTTTCATTGGAGTTAATTAGCTCATTTATCTTAGATAGACTATCACGTTCTTTTTCCAAATCTACCATGGAAATGTTTAGATTTTCCAATCGGGCTTCTAATATTTCTTTAGCTTCATGCAATGCTTTATCAATTTCTGGAGTCGAAAGCCATTCAGTTTTTTCTCTGACTTTATCATTAAATTCCTTGTATTGTTCAGATACATACTCAGAAAAAGAAACTGTCCTTCCATCTTTTAAATTTATTTTTTTATTTTCCCAAGAAGGATTTTTTTCAATAAAATCCTTGGCGGCTTTTTCAGCTTCGTTCTCTATTGATTGATCTGGGCTAGGTTGTTCTATCATAAAATCTCATTATTAAATTAAATTATTATACCCTCAATTTTACCCCCCCCCCGATAAAAAGTCAAACTGATAATCCTCAACCAAAAACCACCCCATCTGGGGTGGTTTTTGCGGAAATAAATACGATGGAAATTAGCGAGAGATGTCGGAGTGGAGCTTACCTAAGAAGCGAGCCGCCGCTTCTTTACCACCCAAACCGAAGGCGAGACCCGCCGCGAGAGCGAGCGCTGCCACCACACCCGTAAAGAGGGTTTGGAGGAAAGGACCCGCCACACCCAATTGGCTTAAGGCCGCGATAATAGCAAAAATCCACAAGGCCCAGCGGGCCACCCCACCGAAGAGTTCAGCCGAGCCCACTTCCGCCGCCCGAGCCGAACCAGTAATTACTCTCTTCACTGGCTCAGCCAAGACTGCCGCGACGAGCAAAATAAGAGCGGCAATAATCACATTTGGCAAGTAACCAAGAACGACTTGTTGGAGGAAGATATTCACTTGAGCGAGGCCCAAAACATCAAGCGCCGCCACCAAGAAGACGATAATCACGAACCAGCGGATAAGCGCGCCCAAGAATTCACCTGAGTCTAAGTGATAACCCGCTTTAGACACCACCTCGTCAATGCCGAGACTGGCTAAAGCTTTATCCACTCTAAGTGAACGCACAATCTGACTCACCCACTTACCAAGAACCACGCCCACCACCCAACCGACAACAAAAATAATAACGGAAACAATAATATTAGGGACAAAGGCCACAACCCCACCCCATAAATTTTGGAAGGAGGCAGTTAAGACCTCACTCCAGGTTTGCAGTAACATAGACTTATTATTAATAACTTAAGCTAGTAAAGACCTCCCTAATTATACCAAGGGTGGCGCCAGGCGGCCTCTTGGTTATCCACATTAGATTTTAAGCTGATTAATCAGCTTCTGATGGGGAAAGTCCAAGAGATCGCGGACAAACTTGTCGCTAGACTCTAAACGATAAGAAAAATCTTTAGTTTCTAGCAAAGCGTAGACTAATTCTTTACCCGCTTCCGCTTCCAGCGTCCGGACCACTTGCTCAATCGCCCCGCGTCGGAGACTATCACCCACAATCACCAAATCCACTTTGCCATTTTGATCCCCAATCAATAAACCGGCGATCACCAAGAGCTTGATCCGGCCACAACCCTTAAAGCGCCCCCCAATCTCGGCTCGATGTTGGCCGAACTCAGTGTCCAATAAAAATTTAAGTTCTCGAGCAATAGGAAAGCGGGGGTTAAAGGCCCAAGTCTTGCGACGCCCCGTTTCCCGGCCAGCTTTCACTAGTTTAATCAATTCTAAAAGACGGAGTTCCCGGCCCAAACCGCTTTTGCTCACTTTAGCCCGCCGGGCGATCTCCGCCCGGCGGAAACCAGTCTCAGGGTTAAAGAGAAAAAGCTTTAAGAGCTTAACCCGATTAGTGCTACCAAACAATTTTCCCAACAATTCCATGGCTAATACTATATACCAAAATCGCTTACAAACAAAAAGCCCCACTTGGGGCCTTTTGTAATCTTTAAAAATTTAAGATTATTTGAGTTCTACCGTCCCGCCGGCGGCTTCAATCGCTTTCTTCAAAGCCTCGGCTTCATCCTTCTTCATCCCCTCCTTAAGCATGCTTGGAGCTGCATCAGTTAAGTCTTTAGCTTCCTTCAAGCCCAAACCTAAAGCATCTTTAATCGCCTTAATCACTTGGACCTTCTGCTCACCCGCTGATTTAAGCTCCACGTTGAAGGAATCTTTCTCCTCCGCCGCGGCCGCGCCCGCCCCGGCCCCACCAGCCATCACCACCGCTTGAGCCGAAACGCCGAACTTCTCCTCCAAGAACTTCACCAATTCATGAAGTTCAAGCACTGACATCTTCTCAATTTGCTCCACCAAATCCTTAAACTTGACTGGAGTCTCTACCACTTTAGTATCTTCCATAATAATTTAATTAAACCTCTTGCTTGGTGGCAATGGCATTCAGCGCCATAACCAAACCAGCAATTGGGGAATTAATAAGATTAACAAATTGACCATACAAGACTTCTCGGCCCGGGATCTTGGCAAGAGTGGTCATCATCTCGGCCGCAACATACGCGCCCTCATACACACCACCCACAATCTTCATCTGACCTTGAGTCTTTTTCTCAAACTCATACACATTCTTGGCACTAGTTAAAGCATCATCACCGTAAGCTACGGCCGTCTCGCCCGGGAGATCAGGCATCTCACCTAACCAGCCAGCCGCACTGGCCGCTCGCTTAAATAAAGTCTTTTTCACCACCAGGTAATTAGTCCCCTGATCAGCTAAGGAGCGACGCAACTCGGTGGCGGTCTTCACCGGCAAACCCCGGAAGGAGACAAAGACCAGCGCCGGCGCTTTCACTACCCGCTCCAACTTTGCCAAGATTTCTTGTTTCTTTTGTTTAGTAATCGCCATAAAATGTAACAAAAATAAAAACGGCTAAAAGCCGGTTCTTCGACCTAGGTGGGACTTGCGCCATTATGGCGGCCCACTGTCTACGGCTTAACGTTTACTATAGCAGAACTAGTCTGACTGTCAAGATGATTCACAATATATACTCCCAAGAGCCCCAGTAAGATCAACAGGAGAAATCCGGCACTCATCTTCCAAAAGGTCCAGTCAAAATATCTCATAAATAATACTTACAATTTTAACCAATTTAATAATTTTTGCCACCAGCTCGGATGAGCCGGCAAAGTTATTACGGTCACTGTGGCTTCGGCTACACTCGCCGTAGCTTTAACCGATGGGGAAGATTTAACGCTAGTCGCACTAAGGGTAATAAAATACGGTGATAATTCTAATTCCGATTTTATTCCGGCTTGATCAGTGGTTGAAACTCTTAATTTATACGTTCCGGGGGGTGTTAGTCCCCCGCTAGAGGTAACCCCGGTCCAACTTTTAGTAATTGTGGTTGAGTAATGATTATCGGAGAAATACTTTACATAACTACTGCCGCCACAATTTTTATCGGTGTCTAAACAAAGATACACCCGATTCCATTTAACCGGCTCGCTGGCACTAATTGCTATCGTAACTGCTTGACCCCTACCCACCGTAACTGAAGACGCTTGCTGATTTAAGGTATAAGTAAAATTAGCGGCATGAGCTAAATCAAGTAAACTAAAGAATAATGCAACAACAATAAAACTTAGATAAAAATTCTTCATCGCTTCTTCTTTGGATTTTTCAAACTTGATACTTCACAGGGTAGGATAGAAGTATCACGCGGTAAAAATAGATCAATCGTCCAATCTAAAGCAATTTGAAACTTCTTAGACCAGGTCGGCATTTTACTTAAATAAACCGTTCGCCACACCCACCACATAAATTTACCCGAGACATGGATTGGGCCGAGCTCGCCCGCGGCAAACCAAGAACCTAGAGAAATTAAACTGCCGCTATGATGATAGGCAAAAGGTTTGGGTAATTCACCAGCAACGGCTCGCCGCAAATTCTCGGCGACATTTTTACCCGCTTTATGCGCCACCTGGGCGAGCATGGGTAATGGCTCACCGGTATTATTTTTAAAAGCGGCGGCATCTCCCAAGACAAAAACTTCAGGATGGCTAGGTAAACGCAGAAATTTATCTACCACTAAACGATCCCGTTCCAACTCCGTCTCTGGTTGGAAATGAATAGTCTGGGGTTTAACTCCCGCTGTCCAAATAACCGTCTTGCTCAAAATAAATTCCCCGTCCGCTAATCGAACGCCGTCCGCTCTCACTTCAGCAATACCTTCATTCAATCGCACTTGTATTCCCTTGGCAGCCAAAATCTTCAAACACTTAGATCGTAATTCATCCGAGAATTGTGGTAATAAGTGATTATCTTTTTGAATTAAAATTATTTTGGCGGCTAAAATTTCGGCCGGTGGATAATAATTCTTAATCGCGTCAGCAATAAAGTCACTTAATTCAGCCGCCAACTCTACTCCCGTGGCCCCGCCCCCAGCAATGATAAAAGTTAAATCCCCTGGTTCTAATGTTGCCTTCTCAAAGGAACGGAGAATTCTATTTTTAATCCCAATGGCATCATTTAAACTTTTTAAGGTTAAACAATATTGAGCCGCACCTAAAGTATCATAAAAATTAGTCGTACTCCCCGGGGCTAGAACCAAATAATCATAATCAATCTTTATTTGATCAGTGGTAATAATCTTTTTCTTTAAATCTACTCCCTTAACTATACCACCAACAAATTCTGCTCCCAATTTTTTAACCAATGGTCGGAGGGGTACCACCACATCTTCCGGGAATAGGCCGCCTGTCGCTACTTCATGCAAGAGTGGTGTAAAGAGGAAGTAATTAGTCGGATTAATGAGAGTAATTCTAAATCCCTGCGGCAACAAAGCATGTAAGCGTCGGAGAGTTTCTATCCCGGCAAAACCGGCACCCACGATCACTACTTTAGGTTTAGGGGTAGCTGACATTAATAAATTAATAAGACAAACTGTTAATCAATTGTCCGGCCAAATTATAAAGGGAAATAGTTTCTCGATCTTTAGACCATAACGGTAAAGTATTTAAGAAAATTCGCCACTCCTTACCATTAAAATTGCTATCTGCACTATGAAATAAAGTACAGCCCACATAATTATAGTGCAGTTTAAGATAATTCTGGCAACTAGCAGAGAGGCCAATTACTCCATCGACTGTTTGACCACCATTTACCCGATCATCTTTAAAATCGGGAGTATGGCAACGACTCATATTTTTAATAAAGCTATAACATTTGTCGTCTAGAGTGGCGACGCCAGGCTCTTTGGTCGCATCCGGACAAGTGATGGGTAAACTGGGTTTAAAATTATAATAAGGCAATTTACTAAAGTAACCGGTGCAAATATTAGTCCGGAAGCTGTTGGTAATAGCGTAAGGACTAGTATTAGGAATTCTCCCCGTCGTTACCACGGCTCGTGCCCCTGGAGCAAGAACGATCGGCACTAAACTATTGGCTTGATTAGGGCGATACAGAATTACTCCTGACGGGATAATCGCCGAACGTTGCGAACCACGCAAGATTCCTGAGCCGCCCGTAACTGTGCCCGCATTCTGCAACTTCCAACCAGAAATACTAACTGGAATAGAAGCATTATTAGTTAAATAAATATATTCATCATTGGGTTGAATGGCGCTCCCGGCACTACCAGCAGAAATCTTAATTGATTGATTTAAATTATTACCACTATTACTCCCACTACCAGGAGAAATGGTTCCTCCCGTTCCACTACTACCAGGAGAATTTAAATTGCCATAGACTTGACCCGTGTTCACTGGTGCGAGTGGCTTGATAAACGGTCCACCGGTAGCGGCATAATGACTAGGACCACCAGTCGCAAACCAGATTATAGCGAGCACTACCACAGCGCCAACTACTTCTAATAGAAGTCTCCCCGGTTTTGGTCCCTCACCAGCTTCAGCCATATAACCTACATTTTAGCTAAAAAACGATTTAAAGCAAAAGCATTCACCCCAAGGTGTCACCTTGGGAAAGTTAGCCAATCGGTTAAATATTCTTCAAATGATTTATTTTCTTCAAAATAGCCCGGGAAATTATCGGGATTTAAAATTTTTACTTCAGGACGTTGATAGCCAGTATGATCTAGATAACTAGAATATTTATAAGTATTTAGAAAATTAATTGCCCTATTTTTATCTCGTATTCCGTTTTCTTTCCAATCTGTATCAATCAACTTAACTGGATTCAAATGAATATAAGCGAAAAGATATTTTAAATATTGATCGTCATCAACATGAACGGCTTTAAAAACACCTTCAAAAAGCTTGCCTGTTCTCTTGTTTTTTATATTAAAATACATAGAATATCCGGTACTAAGTTTTTTCATAAAGGAAGTTATACCACCTTCCTCTCGTTCCCTAACCAACAAATGAAAATGGTTTGGCATTAAACAATAAGCCCCAATATCAACTAAAGTAGAACTTCCCCGATCAACCCCCAAGGTGTCACCTTGGGGTAATTCTTTTATAACTACAGGATTAAAACTATTACACAGATAAAGTAATTTAACAAAACGATCACGATCAAAGTCATCTAAAAAAATCTCACGCTTATCATTCCCACGGTTATAGATATGGTAATACTCATCAATTGAAAAAATAATCTTTCTATTCACCAAATTAATTATACCCCAAGGTGACACCTTGGGAAAATAAATTTGGGAGGAAGTAAAGTAAACCTAAAACAAAAACCCCGCAAAGCGGGGTTTTTGTTTAGCTAAGCGTATAGCTCTAGATTACGGGAAGGTGACGCTATTAGTTCGCCATTCGCTGCGACCAGCCATAAAGTTACTGGTGTAAGCAACGCCGTTAGCAAACCACTGAATACCTTCCATACCAACTGCTACTTGCGTACCTTGAGAAAGAACGGCAACAGAAGCTGCAGTCCGACCAAGGATTGAGTAGGTTACTGGAATAGTTACCTCATCTCCATCTTGGAGAGTAAAGGTGTTGCTAGTCTCAGTATAACCACTCGGAGCGCTGAAGCTAGTCGTAGTCGCACCGGAACCCAAGTTAGTTACGGCTGAACCGTTAACATAAATCTTGAAGCCAGTAGACGAGCTAGCGAAAGCGGTACCAGCAGTACCAGAAGCAGCATTACCAAGTAAGACGCTGGTATCAACTGCCTTCAACTTAACGTTAAAGAGAGCGGTAACAGACGAAGTACTATAAGTGTTAGCTGTGGCGCTTTGAGGTACACCGTTAGTAGTAGCGCTTGGAGAACCAACCAAAGAGATTTGGAGACCCTTGTCAACGAAGAAGGCTACCGCAGAAGTAGAAGCTGAACCACTTGGGGTAACAGAAGTACCTTGGCTATTTTCAGCTGTTACGTCTGTAGAACCAGTGGTAGAAGCGCCGACTCCGAACAAAGCAGCACTGTTGACACCAGTAACCTTAATCCGAAGGGAGAAAGTCTTAGTGGTATCTTTAGGAATCCAAGTGTCAATATTGGAGAAAGCAGCAGTACTGTAATTTACACCAGCATAGCTGATCGCCCCAGTACCAAGTAATTGACCCGTAGAATCATCATACAAGTAAGCAGTCGCCATTGTGGCGGCGTTACCAGTAGTAGAAGCAAAGCGGGTGGTCCAGTCAGTAACCATAACTTTATCCCCACTAGCCTTCAAATTAAACTTAGCGAGCTCAACTTCAGTAACTTCGTTCCGACTAGCACCATCAGCAGCCACAATTTGGCGAGCAAGCGGCGAGTTGTTAGACAATGACACCGTTAAGGTGGAGTTGTCTACCAAAGAACCGCTAATGCTGACAGAGTTGCTGAAAGCAGTAGTAGGACCAGTTTGGTCAATACCAGCACCATCAACAGCCCGAACCCCGTTAGCACTGATAGTGAAAGTACAGGTATCAGAACCAGCAGAGTCGTTACAACTACCGGAAGCAGAAGCAGAATCAATGCTCGAGAAGACATCCGCCCCGATCGTTAAGACCTTGGTTGAGTCCTTAGGAACAATGAAATTGAAACCGGTCAATTGAGCATAGTAAGTAGAACCCTCCTTAGATACCGTATTGGAGTTAAGCGCCATGTCAGCGATAACCGTATTACCGTCCATCACATAAAGATGGTTGAAGATCTTGGTGTAGATCGCGGTGTTAGTACCAAGGTTAATCTTAACGCGTTGAACCGAGAGATCAGAACCGGTGGCCTTAATTTTAAGACCAAGAACACCAACCTTACTGTCACCTTCATAAATAGTGACGTTAGAGCTTGGGGTCGGGTTAAGATCAACGGTCAAAGTACCTTCAGCTCCAGGAGTACTGATGCCAGTAGAACCGGTTGAACCAGTTGAACCGGTTGAACCAGTTGAACCGCCCATACCATTAACTGAAGCCATGGTCAAAGGACCGAAGTAACCAGCGGCTGGGCTGATACCATTAGCAGCTTGGAAAGCCGCAAGAGCGGACTTGGTCAAAGAACCAAAGTAGCCCATAGGTACGCCGGCCGGCATCACCAAGAAACCCTTGGCAGCCAAGAAGTTTTGGAGAGCGGTTACATCAGCACCAGTAGAACCAACGGTTAAACTGCGGGTAAAGACCATCCCGGCTGAAGTACCACCAGTAGACGAAGGAGTCCCACCAGTAAGTGAAGCCTGGACGTTAGCAATCGTCGCACTGTCCGCACCAAAGGATTGGAGAAGCGAAATGATTGCGCTAACTTGAGCAGAAGTCAAAGCGGCAGCTGAAGCGGGAGCGGCAATAACGCCGATGGCCAAAAGACCAATCGCTACACCTGCGAGCACTTTCAATGATTTACTCATAAATGTTGCTAAATAAAACGTTAATAAACTTTTTAATAATTCTTAAAACTCGACTTTTAACTTTACTAATTTTACTAATCCATCACCATTCGACCGGTGACGGGTTAATAACAAAATATAGTATACCGCCAATCAACCAAGCCAGCAAAAACCGAAATGTGGATAAAGTCTAGCATTTTCAGCCTTAAATTGCAAGACACCCCTCTTAACCCTCCAAGGAATAGCGACTCCAGCGCCGATCGCCCATCTTCTTGACTACTCCCTTTTCTACCAATTCAGTGAGCTCCCGTTGAACCGTTTTAACGCTAAAACCGGGAACGGATTGGGCAATGTCCTTTATCGCCAGCCATCCTTGTCCTTTAATTGCCCCCATAATCAAGTCCTGCCGTGGGGCCTTACCTGGAGTAAGGGCCTGATTAATACGACGTTCAGATGAGGCCATTCTTTCTGGCTTAGTATTAGGATTATCAGAACTAACTTGGGTAGGCAAAACTTCTTTACTAGTCAATAAAGCTTTAAAGTTGGCGCCGCTGACCTGCTCTACCATCTCCAACAAACTTCTATATTCAGATTTTAAGAGAGTAAAATTCATGACAGAAACTGTGCTTCCATTCAAACCGAGATCAAGCAAATTAATAATCAAAGTGATAGTCCGCGGTAAATTGAATGACCAACTATCTTTAAAAATAGTGCTCTGGACCGCTAAATCCCGCAATTTCCACTTTAACGGCTCGCTATCGGACAATTGGCCTGTCACCAAGTAAATTGCTGCCGCCAATTTGTCCGTTTTGGCCGATATATAAGAGACTTTATTGTCCTTTTGATTATCCATATATGTCTTATAGGTATATTGTCCTTTATTATAGGACTATAGGCCAAAAAGTCAACTCCCCCGCAAACTAAACGGATTATTAGACTGAATCGTCAATTTTGCTATAATTAACAAGGCAAATTTAAATAATTTATGGCTAAGCGTAAAAATAAGAAAAATCACTCCTCCAATGACAATCAAATAGAACGGCCACGGCTCTTTTCTGGCATGAAACAAGAAACCCGCTATGGCATTTTGGCAATAATCTTCTTCGTTTTAGCAGTCTTTTTTATCCTCGCTAGCTTTAGTGCCGCCGGAATGGCCGGTCAGAAAATTTATAATTTCCTCCACTTCTTATTTGGTGGTGGATTTTATTTGATCCCGATTGTCTTCATCTTTTTAGGTATTTCTTTCCTCCGTTCCGCTCGACCTAATTTTGTCGCTTTGAGACTACTCGCTGGTTTAATTTTATTCTTAACCGGCTTAGCAACTAGCTCAAGTTTAGCAAGCACGAGTGGCGGTTTTATTGGCACGTTGGTAGCTAAACCTTTTCTCTCTTTATTTGATCTCTACGTTAGCTTAATTATTTTTGGCGCTCTAACAGTAATCAGTTTACTCATCTTATTTGATACTCATCTCTCGCTTGAACCAACTATCTTAGGCTTGCGCCTCTGGGGTCGTAGAAATATAAATGAAGATGAAGCGGCAGAATTAATTACTGAAAATGAAGAATACGAGGAAACCATCAAACTAGCCCCCGAGACTCCTGAACCGCAAATTTCCCGGCCCCTAGAATCAGAAATGTCTAATAAACCAACTGAAGCCGCTAGCTTTATTTCTCTCGGCCGGCTTAAACCCCGTGGCGGTTTTACTCCCCCACCCTTATCACTTTTAGAAAAAGACTCGGGTCGGCCGGGAGTGGGTGATATTAAAGCCAATGCCAATATTATTAAACGGACGCTCGCCAACTTTGGCATTGTGGTAGAAATGGACGAAGTTTCTATTGGTCCGTCCATCACTCGCTATGCTCTTAAACCAGCAGAAGGCGTGCGTCTCGCGAAAATTATTACCCTTCAACGCGACTTAGAACTAGCCCTCGCCGCTCATCCGATTAGGATTGAAGCGCCAATCCCTGGTAAATCGCTGGTTGGGATTGAAATCCCCAACACCACCAAAACGACGGTTGGTCTGGGAACATTATTAGGCACCAAAGAATTTGCTGATTCTACTGTCCCCCTCCTTATCTCCCTTGGTCGCGGTATCTCGGGACTCGCTCATTATGCTAATTTAAGCAAAGCGCCCCACATCCTTATTGCGGGGGCGACTGGCTCGGGTAAATCAGTCACGATTCATACTTTAATTACCTCCCTCCTTTATCGGGAACCACCAGAGAACTTACGCTTCATTATGATTGACCCCAAGCGAGTGGAGCTCACTCTCTATAATAAAATCCCCCACCTCTTAACCCCCGTCATTACTGACCCCAAGAAAGCCATTGCCGCCCTGCGCTGGGCCGCAAGTGAAATGGATCGCCGCTACAATATCTTAGAACAACAAGCCGTCCGCGATATTGAGTCGTACCATAAAAATGCTGATCTCTCGGCTGAAGACGCCGACCGCATGCCTTATATTGTGATTATTATCGATGAACTGGCCGATATTATGTCGTCGTATCCGCGGGAGCTAGAAGCTTCAATTGTCCGCTTGGCCCAAATGTCGCGAGCGGTGGGTATTCACCTAGTTATCTCTACCCAAAGACCGAGCGTGGAAGTGATTACCGGTTTGATTAAAGCCAATATCCCCGCCCGGATTGCCCTCCAAGTGGCCTCACAAATTGACTCTCGGACCATTTTGGATATGGCCGGAGCCGAGAAGCTCTTGGGCGCGGGCGATATGCTCTACTTAGGTGGCGAAATGGGTAAACCAGTCCGCTTACAATCAGCCTTTATCTCGGAAGTGGAAGTAAAGAAGGTGGCTAAATTCCTCGCTGATCAATATGAAGACTTGCCGCCATCAGAAATTGCTTTACCGGAAAGCAATATGACGGGCAAAGGCCTCTTTACCACGGCTTTAGATGGGGACGAGGGTGATGATGATGAATTGTATGAAGCGGCGCGGGAAGCAGTGGTAGAAGCCGGTAAAGCCTCAGCCTCATATCTCCAACGGAAGTTGAAAGTGGGCTATGCCCGCGCCGCTCGCCTCTTGGATATGTTAGAAGAACACGGAGTGATTGGTCCGGGTGATGGCGCTAAACCCCGCGATGTCTTTGGCGGAGCAAGAGACAGTGCGACCAATCAAGATAGCCCGGACGCTAGCCAGTATGAGAGCCTCGCTGAAGAAAATTAGGCCGGGGATTATCGTTATTGCGATTATTGTCGTCTTTATTATGGGCTATGCTTACTTTGGCGCGGCCGATTTGATTAAGGGACCGAAGATTACCGTGACTTACCCACCCAATGGTGCCACTTTAAATAAAGGGGTAATAGCAGTAACTGGAGAAGCCCAAAGAATCGCGACCCTCTTTATGAACGGGCGGCAAATCTTTACCGATAAAACCGGCCACTTTAAAGAAACATTGTTACTAGCCAAGGGCTATAATATAATTGAGCTGGCCGCCCGGGACAAATTTGGCCGGGTCGCCGAGCAAACATTAGAAGTAGTCTTTAAACAAAATTAATTATGATTGCCAAAAAGAAAGAACCTAAAGAACGCGTGGCCGCCGGCGCCCCGATTGATGACACTATCAGACTGATTCAAGCTAAATTTGGCGATGAATCAATTATGAAGCTCGGTGATCGGCCCAAAGTGGGGGTCAACGCTATCCCCACCGGTTCTCTTGGTTTAGACTTGGCCCTGGGAATTGGTGGCCTGCCGCGTGGCCGAATTGTGGAAATTTATGGTCCAGAGTCATCGGGTAAAACGACGCTCGCGCTCCACGTTATCCGCGAGGCTCAAAAAGCCGGCGGAGTCTGTGCCTTCATTGATGCCGAGCACGCCATGGACCCAGAATATTCTAAGAAAATTGGCGTCAAAATTGAGCAACTCTTACTCTCTCAACCAGATTATGGTGAACAAGCGCTGGAAATTACTGAGAGCTTAATCCGCTCCGGAAAAATTGACGTCATTGTAGTAGACTCGGTAGCCGCTTTAACCCCAAAAGACGAGATTGAGGGCGATGTGGGCGCCATGCACGTGGGTAAGCAAGCGCGGCTGATGAGCCAAGCTTTACGCAAAATGACGGCGATTGTGGCCAAAAGTAAGACCGTGGTGATCTTCATCAATCAAATTAGAATGCAAATTGGAGTAATGTTCGGCAATCCGGAAACAACGCCGGGTGGTAAAGCTCTTAAATTTTATTCCTCGGTCCGTTTAGATGTGCGGCGGATTGCCCAAATTAAAAAAGGTGAGGAGGTCGTGGGCGGCCGGGTGCGAGTGAAAGTAGTCAAGAATAAAGTGGCGGCCCCCTTCAAGCAAGCCGAGTTTGATATTCTCTACAATGAGGGCATCTCACCGGAAGGTGAGGTCCTCGCTTTGGGTGAGAAATATAAGCTCCTCGCCAAGTCCGGTGGTGCCTACTCCTACGGTGACATTAAACTTGGCCGGGGTTATGATGCCGCTCGGACCTACTTGGTGGAAAATCCCAAAATTAAGACCGAGCTTGTCAAAAAGATCCGAACTGCGATAGAATCCACCAATGCTTGAATATAACGAGATCAAACCCCACAAGTTCATTGTTTATGAGGGCGAGCCTTTTGAGGTCCTGACCTCGCACGTCTTCCGCAAGCAAATGCGGAAACCGGTTAATGCGACCAAGCTTAAAAATATGCTCACGGGCAAAGTGATGGAAATCTCCTTCCATCAAAGTGAGAAGGTGGCAGAAGCCGAGCTGGAGAAAAAAGATATTAAGTATTTATATACCAATAAAGGCGAGTCGTGGTTCTGTGATAAGAATGATCCAAGTAAGCGCTTTAATCTCCCGACCGGTATCATTGCCGACAAGCTAGATTATGTTAAAACCAATGACGTGGTAACTCTGCTCTCGTTTGAAGAAAAGCCTTTAGACCTGGCAATCCCAATTAAAGTTGACTTGAAGGTGACAGAAGCCGCACCAGCAGTAAAAGGTAATACCGTCCAAGGTGGCTTAAAAACGATTAAACTAGAAACGGGTAAAACTTTAAACGTGCCGATGTTCATTAACGAGGGCGACGTTCTCCGCATCAATACCGACACCGGCGAATACGTGGAGCGAGTGAATTAAAAAGAACCCCCCGGTCGCGCGGACGCGGACTCGGGGGGAAGTGATTCATTTATTGTTCAGTGTATTGCTGATTATCAGATACGGCGTCTTGAACTTCTTCTTGATCTTTTTCGACGTGTTCTCGCTTATCTAATAAAGATCTAGCAGTATCGAAATATGACTGCCAACGTTCCTCGACTAAGTCAGAAGAAGAAAAGGAGTAATAACGTTCTCTGAATTTCTCTCTTGCCTCTTCGGCTTTGTAGGTTAATCCTCTTACATGTTTATAAAGCGCAGGATCAGTCCTAGCTATTTCTCTTTCTAAAGAGATGATACTGGTTGCGCTAGCAACTAATTCTTGTCTTAGTCTTGATTTAACGTCATCTGCATTATAACCACGGATCACAAGACTGAAATCACAGCTTGAATAAAGGATCTCGACTTGATGCATCCAAGCGGCAGCGTTTTTAAGAATCTCCTTCTCCCGTTTTGAATATGGTGGCCAGATAGAACCAGCCAAAAATCCAAACGCAATGACCAACCATGATATCAAAACCCCAATAAGCTGTAACGGCAACTGAATGGTACCTAATAAAACACCACAGGAAATGACAGCGAGAAAGATTACTTGAATTAGACAAACCAAGAAAAATAAAAACCGATAGTCCCACCTTCCCTTAACTAAGCCAGCTGTTACAGAAATATTGACGGTTGGGAAATAGGCGTTATGGAATTTCTGTTCTAAATACTTAAAACCATTCCAATTTCTCATACTTACAGAACAGATAAGGCAGGCAATCTGATACGGCGTCATCTCCAATACACTCTTGTCACCACTCATTTCAAATACCTCCATCTTGGTTTTGGCTTGTGGGAGGAGTCAGTTCCCCATCCCCCTTTAGGTTCCAGGCCTAAGGGCGATACTTCCGCATAACCACCAAGATTTCTGCTTTAATTACTATCGTATACTTAAAAATCCGTCAATGACGGATTTTTGTTAGACATTCAATGTTTGAAATTACCCGATTAAATACGGAAGCAAAGCCAGTTCGCGGGCGCGTTTGATGGCGGTGGCGAGAGAGCGTTGATGCTTAGAGCACACCGAGGTCTTGCGATGCTTAATGATCCGGGCGTGCGGATCTAAAAATTCTTTAAGCGTGGCAATATCTTTATAATCGATATCTCTCACGTTATTGGTGCAAAAGTGGCATTGTTTACTAGAGTTCATAAATTTAAAAAATTAAAAGTTTAATAATTTAGAAAGGAATATCGTCGGGATTAATATCCTCATCGGGGTAATTAATGCTGGGCTCGGCTTGACTTGGCGCTTCTTTATTTTCTGGACCGGCGGAAGCGGTAGTAGATGCAGATACCGGGCTACCCTCGCGCCGCGGACCAAATTGCACTCGGTCGGCCACAATCTCGGTGCGATACTTCTTCTGACCGTCGGCGGCATCCCAACTGCGAGTCTGGATCCGGCCCTCCACCAGCACATTGGAGCCCTTACGCAAGTATTGGGCCACTGTGTCGGCCTGAGCGCCGAAGCAGACAATATTGTGATACTGGGTGTCCTCTTGCTTGGCGCCGTTTTTATCCTTCCACACCCGGCCCGTAGCCACGGAGAAGCTGGTTACCGCTGCCCCACTGGGGAGAGCGCGCCGCTCCGGATCGCGGGTTAAATTGCCAATGATGAATGCTTTGTTTAAATACATACTTTAGGCAGTTTGGGTGAGGAGACCTTCAATTTCTTTATCTATCTCCTCCTTGGTAATCTCCGGCTTAGCTCCTTTCACTGTTTTATCGGCGGTGGGGGCTTTAGCCCGCCGGGCGCCAAGGGGCCGCTTAGCGGCCGGGAGTTCTGCCCGGCGGGGCAAGTTAATCATAATGTAGCGTAAAATATTTTCCGCCAAATCCAAGTCCTTCTTAATCGCGGCGAGAGTCTCGGGAGCAGCGTCAAAGCGGACGGCGCCAAAGTAGGCCTCGCGATAATTAGTCCGTTTGTGATTAATGGCCTTACCAATTTGATACGCCAAGGCTTGGCGCTTGGGAGGAGTGGTGCCAGTCACGGTGCCACCGGCCTTTTCTACCGGGGTGCGGACCAGCTCATCTACCATGGCTAAAATTGCCTCCTCCAGCACCAGGGGGCTAAGTAAATAACCAATCTCATAAGCCTTACTTTCCATTGTGTCCCTATCCTAGCAGAGGTATCAGCCCAAGTCAAAAACTCGCTTGGCGTTGGTCAAGAGTTGAGCTCGGACCACTTCTAAATCTAGGCTCTTCAAGGCGGCGATTTTTTTATACACTTCCACCACATAACTGGGCTCATTGCGCTTGCCGCGGTAAGGGATTGGGGCGACGAAGGGGGCATCGGTCTCGGCCATAATCTGGTCTAAAGGGGCATTCTTAATCACCTCGTCATAAGCATTGACGAAGGTAACCACGCCAGTGAAGGAGAAGGTATCGCCGCGATCTAAGAACTTTTGAGCCACTCCCCAATCTCCGGCAAAGAAGTGCGCATGTGCCGGCCCAGCTTGTTCTTCTTCTAAAATCTTCAGCACATCATCGTAGGCCTCGCGAATGTGGAGCATGAGGGGCTTGCCAACTTCTTTAGCTAGGGCAATATGCTGTTTAAATAACGCTTGTTGCTTAACTTTAGCCGCTTCATTCTCTAGTCTAAAATAATCCAAGCCGCACTCGCCGATTGCTACCACTTTAGGCTTAAGAGCTAACTTTTTAAAATAATCGTAATCAAACTCGGCTTCACTTTCATGGGGGTGAACACCGATTACTGCCCACATATTGTCATTCTCCTCGGCCAATTTGATCACTTCCTCCGACGTTTTCTGATCCGTGCCAATGTTGATCACCCCAATCCCCGCTTCTTGAGCACGCCTAATAACCTCCGCTCGATCAGCGTCATAATCAGCAGAATTTAAGTGGGAGTGGATGTCGAGGTAATTTAACTTCATTAGCTTCGTTAGCTGGATTAACTTTTAGTCTTTTCGAGGGAACAAATTATCTGGTTTTTTGTTATCTTTAATAGCCTCTTTTATTGTAGCGCTTGTTTGCGGCATAAAAGGTTCAAGCTGACAGGCTATTATATACAAATCAAGGATCAAATCTAAAATTAATTCTATACCTTCTTTAGGGTTTGTCTTGATAAGTTTGAACGGCTCAGTCTTAGTTATTTTTTGATCAAGGTTTGATATATTTTCAAATACATAATTTATTGTTCGAGAAAATTCAAATTTATTTAATGGTTCAGTATAATCTGGCGTAAATATATACTGATATTTTTTTTCTGTTGCCACAGATAAATTTACTTGGGACAATTGCATTATCCGCGCCACCAAATTACCTAAGCCATTGGCCAAGTTGGCATTGTAGGCTTCTTTAAATCGCTCCATAGTGAAATCAGAGTCTTCAAACGGATTCACATGCCGGGCGAGGAAGTAACGCACCGCGTCAGTTCCGTATTCATTCACCAATTCAATCGGATTGATAACATTACCAAGACTCTTGCTCATCTTCTGACCCCCACTGGTGATAAAACCGTGGATCATTATCTGCCGAGAGGGTGGTAGGCCAGCCGACATTAACATGGCTTGCCACATCGCCACTTGCTGACGGAGATTATCTTTACCGGCAAATTGGATCACGGGCCACCACTGTTCAAATTTTTTCTCATCACTTGGCCAACCAACAGCAGAAATATAATTGACGAGGGCATCAAACCATACGTACATCACATGATCAGAATCATTGGGTACTTCTATCCCCCACGGCATTTTGCTCTTCAAACGAGAAATACTGAAATCTTCCAATCCATTTTTAACGAACGCTTTGATCTCATTAAATCTAACACCCGGTACGACAAACTCCGGCATTTTTTCATAAAGTGCCAATAATTTTTGCTGATAGTTAGAAAATCTAAAAAAATAATTTTCTTCTTCAATAATCTCAAGTTCTAGATTAGGGTGGATCGGACAGCGACCATCCACCAGCTCTGAATCGGTTTTTTCTAATTCGCAACCAACACAATATTTGGCTTTATAATTCTTTTTATAAATATCGCCTACCCCTTCACATTTCTGCCAGAATTCTTGAGCCGCTTTAAGGTGATATTCATCAGTAGTCCTAATAAAGTTTATCTCCGGTAAAATCCCCAAAATTTTAGGCAACGTTTTAAATCGTCCAGCATAATCGTTAACATAGTCCTGGACTGAAAGGCCCTCTTTCTCGGCCGCCTGATAAATTTTCAACCCATGCTCGTCGGTGCCGGTATTAAAAAAGATCTCATCTCCGACCAACTTCCGATACCGGGCAAAGATATCGGCCTGGACCAATTCTAAAGCAAAGCCGATATGCGGGTCGGAATTCACGTAGGGCAAGGTGGTAGTAATATAAGTTCTTCCAGACATTATTTAGACCCAGCTAAGGCGGCTTGGCGGAAGACGTGCTTCTTCTTACCATAATCAGACAAGAGCTCCATTAAAATGGTCGCCACTGGCACCGCGAGAATGATCCCGAGGAAGCCCGCCAGTTTAATCCCCACAATCATGGCAATAATCACCACCAACGGATGGATCCCCACAATCTTCCTCACCACCAGCGGGTAAATAAGGTGATTCTCAAATTGCTGAATTACCACGTAGAGACCAGCTACCATTAACCCCGGCACCACCCCAGTAGAGAGACCAAGCAAGACTCCCGGCACTGCTGAAAGAATTGGACCAAAGAAGGGAATGAGCTCAAAAATCGCGGCAATAATTGCAAGGACCAAAGCATATTTAACTTGGAGAATAGTTAGGCCCAAGTAAACGAGAAGACCCACAATCAGGCCTAAGAGCAATTGACCCTTAGTCCACTGACCAATCTTCTGTTGCGAGCGCTTCCATAGCCCCAGAACGTATGACTCGTGTGAGAGCGGCACTACTAAGCGCAAGAAGTCGTCAATACCATCTTCTTGAACGGCTAAATAGAAGGAGAAAACGATGATGAGAATAAAGTTGAAGGCGCCGCCAAAAATAGAACTGGTGGTAGAAAGGAATCCGCCCGACTGACTAACAATAAAGTCTTGAATTTGATTAACGATTTCTTGCAATGAAATACTGGTAGCTAAGCCACCCGTAATGGCCGAAACTGGATCAAGCGTGGGATCGATAAAGTCAAAAATGTTAGCGGTTTTGGGCAAGTTGGCCGCGATGCTAGAAATTTCTAAGAAAAGCGGCGGGACGAAGATGTATAAAATACCAAATAAAATAAGGAAAGCGAGAACATAAACCAAGAGAACGGAGATTACCCGAGGCAAGCGAATGCGCATTAAACCTTTGGTCATGGGCTCGACGGCTGACGCCACCACGACAGAAGTAATGATCACCAAGACCACATCCCGGAGAAAGTAAGCGAGAGCAATGGCTCCCACCACCGCGGCCGCCCGGAGAAAAGTGCCGGTGCTAATACTCCATTGATTACTTATTTGCTCGAGCATGAGTTTACTATACCACTTTTGCTAATTCTGATACAGCGACGCGCGTTTGCTCACCGGTGTCGCGATCACGGACCGTGACGGTATCATCTTCTAAAGTCTGGAAGTCGATGGTAATACAATGTGGCGTGCCGATCTCATCTTGCCGGCGATAACGCTTGCCAATGTTACCATTATCGTCAAAATGGAAGTTGGAGGTTTGAAATTGGAAGTTGGATTTGAGATTAGAATAAATCTCACGGGCTTTAGCCACTAACTCCGGTTTATTTTTTAACAGTGGAAAAACTGCCGCTCTAATGGGCGCTAACTCTTTTTTAAATTTCAAAAATACTCGTGGTTCACCACCCAACTCATCTTCAGTATAAGCTTCAAGTAAAACAAATAGGACGGCCCGATCGACTCCACCCGAACATTCAATATCCCAAGGAATAAACCGCTCTTTAGTTTCTTCATCATAATAAGATAAATCAACTTTAGAATACTCACTGTGGCGACTTAAATCCCAATCTTTGCGATGATGTATTCCCCAGGCTTCCTTCCAACCAGCAAAAGGAGTTTGATACTCAATATCCCAAGCATCTTTAGCATAGTGAGCTCGTTCATCTGATTCATGTTGGCGAAAACGCAAATTTTCTTTTTTAAAGCCCAAGCCTAAATACCAATCAAAAGCAAAATTTTTCCAATACTCAAACCATTTATCACCTTCAGCATCATTGGGTTTAATATAGAATTGTAATTCCATTTGTTCAAATTCGCGCTGACGGAAAAGAAAATCCCGCGGGGTAATTTCATTCCGGAAGGCTTTGCCAATCTGACCAATACCGAAAGGGATCTTGGGATGCATTGAGTCTAAGATATTTTTGAAATTAACATGAACCCCTTGAGTAATTTCCCCGCGTAAATAAACTGGTGTGGCAGTTTTTTCTGACGCGCCCAATTTTGACTCTACTAACAAATTGAAAGTTACTGGCTCAGTCCATTCCACTTTTTCTTTTTTATGAGTTTTCTCGTGATCAGCGATGGCTTCCGGCTGATCAGCCCGGACTCGTTCATGACAAATTTTACATTCTACTAATGGATCAGTAAAAAGCTCGGTATGACCGGATGCTTCCCAAATTTTTGCTGGCATCAAAATGGCCGCACTCATACCATACACATCTTCACGATCAGCAATGAATTTTTGCCAAAAATATTGTTTAATATTGTGACGTAACTCCACCCCCAACGGGCCGTAATCGTAAATTCCCGCTAAGCCGCCGTAGATTTCTGACCCGGGGAAAATAAAGCCTCGCCGTTTAGCGAGAGAAATTATTTTTTCCATTTTATTATTTTCAGCCATAATTTTATTGGACCACTTTCTCATTCCCACTAACCCATTTGGGATCAGTGGTTAGTTTAGTAGTAACAGCATCCACTGTCCGACTAACCGCCACATCAACAAAAGTATCGTAACCGGAGAAAAGCGTTTGTTCCAAAAGATGAACCTCCTGATTCAATTGACTGGCACTCGGTGTGAGTCCAACTTGGAAGGAAACTTCTCGCGCCGGCAAAGTGTTCCCTGTTCCTGCCGCCACATCACCCAATTGCCAGACCACTTGATTCTTCGTCTCGTCATAGGTCACATTCTCACTCTGAGGAGAAACTAGGCCAAGCCAACGGACTGAATTGGGTAAACTAGCTCTGGCTACCCCACTCCGAACGAGGCCAGAAGGATTGGCCGCTGACCAAGTGATGGTGTAGGTAGTCTCGGCCCCTACTTTAGGGGGGATGGGACCAGAATTTTCAAACGGGCCAACATAATATACCCCCCGGGCTACCAGCTGTAAACTGGAACCAATTTTAATATCTTTATCTAATTCAGCGCTAATTTCCCGTTGAGAGACATCACTATCCACTCGCAAGCCATTTACCACCAACTTAAGTCCCACGGTCTGATAACCCCCATTTAATTTACTCGCCGGCAAAAGGTTAAAGACCACTGATAACTGACCACTTGTACCTGGGTCAAGCAAAGCTAATTCTGGATTACTACTCTTATTCCAAGTCACGGTATTATCGGCCGATTGATAGAATCCCTTATCGGCATTAACCGAGAGCCGATCAAAGCCACTGCCGGTCAAATATAATTTAAAGTTGGCATTCTCAATTTTCGTCGGCAAACTATTGGCCCAGTTTAAGTCCAAACGGATCCGCTCCCCGGCCTGACCCACATATTCCGTCACATCATTGTTATTGATGTTCAACTTGGTGGCAATGAACGGCCGACTAATTGTCACTGTCCGGAAGAGGGCGGCATAACGAGCGCTAATCGTTGTTTGATCCTTACTACTTGCCTCGCCGGCATTGAAGTTGAACGACTTCACTTCTTGATCCTGACCTTCTATGACTCCTTTAACCAAGATTGTCTTCTCACTCCCCGGCGATAGATCACCCAAAGACCAAATATTTTTACCGGCAAATGGCGGTGGCGTCGCACTCTGGAAGGAAAACCCTGGCGGATAATCAACGGTCAAAAGAACGTTATTTAAAGTCTTTTGATCATTGCCGCTTAACTTGATTTCAAAGCTAAGCGGTTGATTAGACGTAAGCTCATCCGGCAAAGTGGTAGAGAGATTAAGTGAGGGCGAGCCAATCACCGTTTGGAAGGAAGAATCTTTTTGAAATAAAGCGTTTGAACCGTTCAAGTGATACTCTAAAGTAATCTTAGTCTCGGGATTAGTGCTCTCTGGTCCATAAATAATCGGCTTGATCACTAAATTTTTAGTCGTCCCGGGAAGAATCGTCCCCAAGGGCCGGCGTTCCCGAGGCAAGGCCGCACCACTCGTATCTTTCGTCCCATCGGGGTAAGTGATCGCGAGTTCCGCTGCCTCCAGTGGCACTCGATTCTTATTGGTAATAGAAATAGTAATCGGTACTTCGTCACCCGCTTTAATACTGGACGGTCCTTGAATGACCACGCCAATACTGCTGTCGGCCACCGCCGAGAAATTGCCGAACAAAGCTAAGCCGCCAATGATCACCGTTAATAAAAAAACTCCTACAGAAAGAGCGAGGATTTTATTGGGCCAAGAATCAAGGAAGCGCCGCCGCGAGATAAGTAGCGGCTTAACTGTCTCACCTCCCCACGAGGTGGGCCCTTCAGCGCGAGCCGCGGAGAGCGGCGAGCGTTTAACTCCCTCAATTTTACCGCCACGCTCGTATAAGCTCCGATTTAAATCGTCTACCGACATAAAAAAATTATACCACTGCCCTAACGCTTAAGCTATAAGTGGCTATCCTCCAAAAAGGTATTAATCAGTTTTATCGCTTCCCGTTTAACTGGAACAAATTTTTCAATCAAACTAGAGCTAAGCTCTTTTTCCGCCACGAAAGTCTGAAAGGTGGGCGCCGGATCAAGATAGCCTAAATTAAACAACAGCCGGACGACCAATAAAGTCTCTAAACTAAGTTGATCTTTAGTTATCGGCAATAATCGCAAACCGGCAATAAAATCATCGTAAATATTGGGATTAGCCTCTTCTGGCGGCAAAAGTCTAATCATAAGCTTGACCATTTCTTTCGCCAGTGGAATTGGCTCGCTCTCACTTACGCCAATCACTCGCCATTTATCGTGACCACGGACCAAATCCATTTTGACCAATCGTCCCACCTGGAGATGGCCCCGGAGTTTAGACGTCCCCGCTCGCACCGATTGCGCTACCGCCCACAAGAGTCCGTGCTCCCGAGTAAAAATAAGAAAAAGCCGACTGGCCTCACCCCGCGGTACACCGGAGAGAATCAGACCTTCAACCTGGATCAATTGCCGCGCCATTACAATTTAATCGTCAATTTAAAAGTCAGCTCATTAATCACGACTTCAGTTTGAGCCGGCGCAAAAATGATTTCTTTAATCTTAGCCACGCGCTTAATCTCCACTTCAAATTGCTGGAGTAAAGCTTTTGCTGCCCCTTCGGCCTCAACGATTAGCGTTACTTCATCGGTAGCGGCACAACCCGCAAGCTTCCTCAAGTCTTGAATCTGACGGATTAATTCTCGCGCCTCCCCCTCGGCTTTCAACTCCGGCGTTAATTTAAAATCCAATTCTAAATCGCTAGTTAGAGTGTGATCAAAAATTACTGCCTTCACATTAACTTCCTCGGCTAAAATTGCTGTATAATCGGCCGATAAATCTTCTTTTAATGCGAGCGTAGATAGGGGCTGACGGACTTTAATCTTCTGTGCTCCGCGCAAGGCTAGGGCTTGTTCTACCAATTCTCGGACACGAGTCATATTATTTATTACCATTTCATCAATCTCCCCGGCTTTAGGCCAATCAGTTAAATGAACACTAAGTAAATCGCCATCATGTTTAAGAGCTTGGAACAGGCGCTCAGCTAAGAAAGGCGTTATCGGCGCCAGCAACTTGGCTGTCTCGCGTAAAACGTAATAGGTTACATTGACCGCCGCCGCACGATCCTTAACATCGACACTTTTGAACCGCTCGCGTGAACGGCGTAAATACCAATTAGATAAATCATCGATCAAGCGGTCCAGCTCCCGAGTGGCTTTATCTACCTCATACTGATCAAGCGACTTCGTTACCCACTCGATTGTTTGATTAAGACGAGAAATAATCCAATGATCTAAAACATTAGTACTTTCTATCGGTGCCATTTTACCCAAGTCGCTGGCAAGGGCATAAGTCTGGTAAAAATTCAAAACATTTTCTAAGCGACCAATAACCTTCCGGCCCACTTCTGCCACCGCCAATTCAGAAAAGGCGAAGTCTTCCGCTCGCACCGCCGGTGTACCTAATAAATAAAAGCGTAAAGCATCGGCGCCGTATTTATCAATTGTCACGTTTAAATCAGGATAATTCTTAAGCCGCTTGCTCATTTTCTGACCATCGGCGGCTAAAATTAAACCGTTTACAATCACATTTTTATACGGCGACTCACCTTTCAGTGCCACGCCCAAAACCAGGAGGGAATAAAACCAACCCCGCGTTTGGTCCAAACCCTCGGCAATAAAGTCGGCCGGATATTTAAGATTAT